>NZ_JBFUHN010000018.1:0-86243 GCF_056402375.1 Variovorax sp. P4_B10
GGGCACCGGGTGCTCCCCGCAGCGAAATAAAGGAGGAGCGAAGCGGGGGACATTCGCGGAGGGGAGCACCCGGTGGCCTGTGCACGCCCCCCCGAATTCCCCGTGCACCAGTGGCCGAGTCAGCCAGCTTCGAGCAGGTGCCGCAGCGACTGCAGGTCGCGCGCCACCCATTCCGCATCGCGCTCGAAGGCCGCATCGTCCATGTGCGGCTGGCGCAGCAGCGTGAACTGCAGTTCGCAGGCGCCCGGCGCCACACCGATCACGCGGAACGGCAGGTAGACCTCGGGCACGCCTTCGGGCGCGACCCAGTGGTCGAGCACGCCGAACTCGTTGGCCGGCGCAAAGCGCAGGCGGGCTTCGCCATCGGGTGTCGTCGCCACCCAGTGATCGCCATGGCGCACCAGCGCGCTCTTGGCCAGTCCACTGGCCCAGTCGGGCAGGCGCGCCGGGTCGGCGGCCAGTGCGTAGGCGCGGCGCCATTCGCAGGCCACGCGCTGCGTGATGACGCGCGACTGCGCGGCGCTGTTGTCTTCATTCGTCTGCTTCATCGAAGTCGCTCCTGAGGACCTTGGCCACCACCGCGCCCGAAAAGCCGCGCGCCAGCAGGAACCGGGTTTGCCTGGCCCGCTCTTTCGCGTCCGTGGGCGCCGCGTCGAAGCGGCGGCGCCACAGGGCCGTGGCGCGTTCGACTTCCGTGTCCTGCAGGCTGGCCACCGCTTCGGCGATGGCTTCGGGCGCGATGCCCTTGGCCTGCAACTCCTGGCGCACCCGCAATGCGCCCGAGCGGGCGGCACGCTGATTCAGCACCGAGGCCACCACGCGCGGCTCGCTGATGAAGTCCTTGGCCGCCAGTTCGTCGAGCGCGCGGGCCAGCGTGCCGGGTTCTTCTTCGTGCCTGGCCAGCTTGCGCTCCAGTTCCGCGCGCGAATGCTCGCGCTGGCTCAGGAGCCGCAGTGCGCGGCCTTTGAGGGAGGGGGCACCGAAGGCCATCTGGAGGTCGCTCGCGCGGCCCTCGTCGGAGAGAGCCGCATCGGGGCTTTATTCGCCCTTGTCAGCCTTGGGCGCCTTGGCAGGCTTCTCGGCCTTTTCGGGCTCGGTCCCGGCATCGGCCGCCAGCAGCGGAATGCCCAGCGATTCGCGCACCTTGTTCTCGATCTCGCGCGACAGCTCGGGGTTCTCGCGCAGGAACTCGCGGGCATTGTCGCGGCCCTGGCCGATCTTCTCGCCGTTGTAGGCATACCAGGCGCCCGACTTGTCGACGATCTTGGCCGTGACGCCCATGTCGATGATTTCGCCTTCGCGGCTGATGCCCTCGCCGAACAGGATGTCGAACTCCGCCGTCTTGAACGGAGGGCTGACCTTGTTCTTCACCACCTTGACCTTGGTTTCGTTGCCGATGGCCTCGTCGCCCTTCTTGATGGTGCCGATGCGGCGGATGTCCAGGCGCACCGAGGCGTAGAACTTCAGCGCGTTGCCGCCGGTGGTGGTTTCGGGCGAGCCGAACATCACGCCGATCTTCATGCGGATCTGGTTGATGAAGATGACCATGCAGTTGGTCTTCTTGATGGTGGCGGTGAGCTTGCGCAGCGCCTGGCTCATCAGGCGGGCCTGCAGGCCGGGCAGCGAGTCGCCCATTTCGCCCTCGATTTCGGCCTTGGGCGTGAGCGCGGCGACCGAGTCGATCACGATCAGGTCGACGGCGCCCGAGCGCACCAGCGAGTCGACGATTTCGAGGGCCTGCTCGCCGGTGTCGGGCTGGCTGATCAGCAGGTCGGACAGGTTCACGCCGAGCTTCTGGGCGTACTGCACGTCGAGCGCATGCTCGGCATCGACGAAGGCGCAGGTGCCGGCCTGCTTCTGCATGGCGGCGATGACCTGCAGCGTGAGCGTGGTCTTGCCCGACGATTCCGGGCCGTAGATTTCGATCACCCGGCCGCGCGGCAGGCCGCCGACGCCCAGGGCGATGTCCAGGCCCAGCGAGCCGGTGGAGACCACCTGGATGTCCTCGAGGGCCTCGCCTTCGCCGAGCCGCATGATCGTGCCCTTGCCGAATTGCTTTTCGATCTGGGCCAGCGCGGCCTGCAGGGCCTTGGCCTTTTCACTGTTGGCGACCGAGATGCTGGTGCCCTTGACGACTGCGTCCATGTGGAAAACTCCTTGAAGATCAATGGTTTGTGTCGGGTTTCATCCATCTGCTTTTAATCACAGGCTGGATGCTTGAACAGTAGTGTAGGGGCTCATGGGTTTCCGTAAACCCATTTTTTGATCAGTTTGCTTTACCATTCCGGACCATGCCAGAAGCCGCCTTTCCGCCCGATTCCGACGCCTGGCGCCAGACCCACCTGGGCCGCCTGCTGGGCCACGCGATGCGCCGCTTCGACGAGCGCGTGCTGGCGCTGATGGCGCACGACGTCGACGTGCCGCTGGCCCTCTCGAACCTCGCCGCCCGCGCCCAGGTGAGCGCTGCGCACATCCACATCACACGCCATCTGTCGCGCGAGGGTTCGCGCCTGACCGAACTGGCCGAGCGCGCCGGCATGACCAAGCAGGCGATGGGCGCGCTGGTCGACCAGTGCGAGGCCTGGGGGCTGGTCACGCGCGGCCCCGATCCGCTCGACGCGCGGGCGCGGCGCGTGCTCTTCACGGCCGACGGGCTGGCCTGGCTCGACGCCTTCCGCAGCGCGGTGACCCAGGCCGAGCGCGAGTTCCGCAGCAGCGTCGGCGACGAGATCGCCACCGTGGTAACCATCGGACTGGAAGCCTACACAGAGGGCTAGACTCCAAGGCGGAGATCAACGCGCGCCAAGGGGCGCCGACACTGCCGGAGGTGGCCTATGCGGATTCTGATTGCCGAAGACGACCAGGTGCTGGCCGATGCCCTGCTGCGCAGCCTGCGCACCTCGGGCGCGGCGGTCGACCACGTGGCGAACGGCTCGCAAGCCGACACCGCGCTCATGACCCACAACGAGTTCGATCTGCTGATCCTCGACCTCGGGCTGCCCAGCCTGCACGGCATCGAGATCCTGAAACGCCTGCGTGCCCGCGGCTCGCAGCTGCCGGTGCTGGTGCTCACCGCGGCCGACAGCGTGGAAGAGCGCGTCAAGGGCCTGGACCACGGCGCCGACGACTACATGGCCAAGCCCTTCAGCCTGCAGGAGCTCGAGGCGCGCGTGCGCGCCCTCACGCGGCGCGGCATGGGCGCCACCAGCAACGCGATCCGCCACGGCCCGCTGGTCTACGACCAGGCCGGCCGCGTGGCGACCATCGACGGCAAGATGATCGAACTGTCGGCGCGCGAACTCGGCCTGCTCGAGGTGCTGCTGCAGCGCGCCGGCCGGCTGGTGAGCAAGGACCAGCTGGTCGACCGCCTGTGCGAATGGGGCGAGGAGGTGAGCCTCAACGCCATCGAGGTCTACATCCACCGCCTGCGCAAGAAGATCGAGAAGGGCCCGGTGCGCATTGCGACGGTTCGCGGACTGGGCTATTGCCTCGAGAAGATCCCTGGCTGAGCCCTGTCCGCGAGGGGGATCGCTACAACTGCTTGCGAAGGTTCGCGGAGAGCGTGGCGCCAGCGCCGCTCTTGACCAGGAACGAGATCCCCCGGAAATAGCCGTTGCTGTCGAAGTTGCCCGCCGGCACCAGCGATATGACGGCAGGTCCCGCATAGGGCAGGGTGGTATCGAGCTGGCAGGCTGTCTTCGTATCGGTACCGGCGTCGACCGCCGTCATCGTAACGCCGTACATGTTCTTGGACGTGCCGGGCTGCGCCTGTGCCACTGTGCCCGAGATGCTGCAGTTGCCCACCTGCACGCCGGTCGTCTTGCCGGTGAATGCTCCCTTGGCGTCGACTTCGACCGAGATGCTGATGCCGAAGCTGGTGTCCGTGTTGGCCCACTTGCCCACGACACTGTCCTGCGAGACCGCCAGGGCGTTCTCGATCGCGTAGCTCAGCGGCCCGAACGCCGACGACTCGCGCGAACCATAAGCATAGGTCCCGTCCATCGAAACCTTCGGCGAAAAGGTGCCGGAGCCCGTCACGGGAGATGCACCGACGAAGTAGAAGGTCGTGTCCGGATTGAAAGTCCAGTTGAGGCCGGTCGTCTTGATCGACCCCCATAGCGAGCCGACGTTGAACTGCCGCGCGATCGCGCCATCGGCGCCGACGTAGGCGAGGCCGCGCAGCGTGACATAGACGCCTTCGCTGTCGTTGCCCACCGCGGCGGTCGACCCGGCCTGGGGTGCACTCAACGACGGCAGCGCCTCGCTGCCTGGAAGCGGATCGCGATTCGGCGCAGGAGCCGGCGCAGGGGCCGGTGCGGGAGCGGGTGCCGTTGCGACCGGCGGAACCAACGGCAACGGAAATCCACCGCCGCCGCCTCCACCCCCGCCACCGCCCCCACATCCGGTCACCCCGACACCTGCGGCCAACACGGTCGCGGCGATCCACAACGGCTGCGGACAGCCGCCCAACGATTTGTTTTTCATGACTCTCTCCCTGAGATTTTTTGAATTGCAGAAACTGCATGCAGAGACTACAACCGGACACCCATGCGACCGCCCGCGAAGCGGCTCGTTGCAACGGCACTAAGTCACGCGGATTAGAAATTTCTCGCGCCTCATCAGGAACCTGTCCCTTGAAGCTCTTCCAGCGCGCCCAGCGCTCCCTGTTCGGCGAGATCCTCGACTGGATGCTCACGCCGCTGCTGCTGCTGGTGCCGGTGAGCATCGGCGTTACCTGGCTGGTGGCACAGGGCATCGCCAACGCACCCTACGACCGCGCGCTTTCGCACAACATCAAGGCGCTGGCCGAACTGGTGACGGTGAAGCAGGGCCAGACCCAGTTCGTGCTCTCGCAGCCGGCGCGCGAGATCCTGCGCGCCGACGAAGCCGGCCATGTCTACTACCAGCTGCTCGACGGTCACGGCACGCTGCTCGGCGGCGAGCGCGAGCTGCCGCGCCCGAACGTGGACGACCCGCCGAGTCCCGGCGTCGTGCTGCTGAGCAACAGCGAAGTCCACGGAAACCCCGTCCGGGTGGCCTCGCTCTGGATCGCCAGCGGCACCGACGAGGTCCCCCCCACGCTGCTGCAGCTGGCCGAGACGCGCGAGAAGCAGTCCGTGCTCGCCATCGAGATCATCAAGGGCGTGCTGCTGCCGCAGTTCGCGATCCTGCCGCTCGCGGTGCTGCTGATCTGGCTTGCGCTGGTGCGCGGCATCAAGCCGCTGTCGGTGGTGGAGGCGCGCATCCGCGAACGGCGCCCCGGCGACCTGAGCCCGCTCGACGAATCGTCGGTGCCGCTCGAGGTGGTGCCGCTGGTGTCGTCGGTCAACGAGCTCCTGAACAAGCTCAACGACTCCATCGACACCCAGAAGCGCTTCCTCGCCGACGCAGCCCACCAGCTTAAGACGCCGCTCGCGGGCCTGCGCATGCAGGCCGACCTGGCGCAGCGCGAAGGCGCCAATGCCAACGAGCTCAAGCAGTCGCTCAAGCAGATCGGCCGCGCCAGCGTGCGCGCCACGCACACGGTGAACCAGCTGCTGTCGCTGGCGCGCGCCGAAGGCAACAGCGCCAACACCCATCGCCAGCCCTGCGACCTGGCGCGGCTCACGATCGAGGTGGTGCGCGAGGCCGTGCCGCGCGCGATCGAAAAGCGCATCGACATCGGCTACGACGGCGCGGAGGCGGGCGCGCCCGGCGTGGTGTTCGACGGCAACCCGACGCTGTTGAAGGAGCTGGTGCGCAACCTGGTCGACAACGCACTCAACTACACGCCTTCGACCCCCGAGCGCCCCGGTGTGATCACCGCGCGCGTGCTGGCCGATCCCTTCGGCCATGTGCTGCTGCTGCAGGTGGAGGACAACGGCCCGGGCATCGCCGAGTCCGACCGCGAACTGGTGTTCGAGCCGTTCTACCGCGTGCTCGGCAACGAGGCCGACGGCTCGGGGCTGGGCCTGCCGATCGTGCGCGAGATTGCGAACCAGCACCTCGCGCAGATCAAGCTGGAAGACGCGCACCCCGGCAAGCAGCCGCCCGGTGCGCGTTTCACGGTGCGCTTCGATAGCGGGGCACCAGGATGAAACCCGCCCCCTGTGGAATTACGGCGCGGGCGCGCCGGCCTTCGCTTCCTTGCGGATCTGCACCCACTCGGGCTTGATCTGCCGCGCCATGCGCTGCGGCTCGCGCTCGTTGAGGCTCGCCGGCGCGAGGCCGAAACCCACCAGGTCGCCACGCGCCCACAGGAAATAGCCGGCATTGGCCAGCAGCAGGGCGATGAGTAGCAAGCGCAGTTTCATGATGATGTTCAGAAGGCCATGCCGCGAGGGCGCACGCTCACTTCGTCGCTCGTGATCGTTTGCAGGCCCGCGGCCGTGCGCACCTGCAGCTCGCCGCTCCAGGCCACGCCTTCGCAGACGCCCGCAGTACCATCGCTGAGCACCACCTCGCGGCCGCGCAACACGTCGCGCGCCGCAAAGCGCTCGGCAAACTGCGCGAAGCCCTGTGCCTCGAAGGCGAGCACGCTGCGCACCAGCGGTGCGGCCAGTTCGCGCAGCACCTCGGGCGCGGTCGCGTCCGGGCGCCATTGGCGCAGCCAGGCCGGTGGTGTGCGCATGCCGTCGGCCTCGCGTGCGCCGATGTTGATGCCGATACCGATCACCAGATAGCGCTGCGCATCGGGCCCACCGGCGTGCGGCAATGCGGTTTCGATCAGGATGCCGGCCAGCTTGCGGTCGTCCACCCAGAGGTCGTTGGGCCACTTGAGGCCGACCTTGTGTTCGCCCGCAGGGTCGAGGCTTTCGGCCACGCTGACACCGACGGCAAGCGACAGGCCCGACCAGTCGGCCGGCGCGAGCGGCAGGCCGAGCGAGAAGGTCAGCGAGGGCTGCTCTTCCTGCTGCTGCGCGCTCTGCCAGGGCCGGCCGAGGCGGCCGCGACCTGCGGTCTGGCGCTCGGCCACCAGCAGCACGGGCTCGACACGGCCTGCGCGCGCGCGGCGCATCAGCTCGGTGTTGGTGGAGTCGATTTCGGCCACGGCCTCGACCGTGAACCCCGGCAACAGCGGCGCCACCGCCGCGGCGATCCGGTCTTCGAACCAGGCGGCCGTGGTGTTGCTCATGCTCAGTCCTTGTCGGACTTGTCCTTTTTGGACTTCTTCTCGGCCTTTTTGTCGGCTTTCTTCTCAGCCTTTTTGGCTTCCTTCTTCTCAGCCTTTTTCTTTTCAGCCTTCTTCTTCGCCTTTTTCTTCTTTTTCTTCTCTTCGTCCTCGTCCTTGGGTGTCAGCAGCGTGCCGCGGCACTGCTCGGAGCCGCACCAGCAAGGAAATTCGGACAGGAGCTTCGGCGTGTACGGCTCGTCGATGATCAGGCCGTAGTCGTAGTTGAGCTCTTCGCCTGCTGCGATGTTGCGCAGCGCCTTGATATAAACGCGCCCATCGACTTCGTCGGCCTCGCAGTTCGGCTCGCACGAGTGATTGATCCAGCGGGCGGCATTGCCATTGACATGGCCGTCGATCACGCGCCCGTCATCGATGTGGAAGTAGAAGGTGTGGTTCGGCTGGGCCGGGTCATGCGGATGGCGGCGCAGCGCCTCTTTCCAGTTGATGACCTCGCCCTTGTATTCGATCAGCGTTTCGCCTTCGGCCAGGTCCTGTACGGCAAACACGCCGTTGCCATGGACGGTGGAACGGCGCGTCTGGATGCGGCGGCCGCTGGGCCGCCTCGAGGCAGGCCGCGCCTCCCCCTCGGGGGGATGAAGGGCTTCCGTGTCGCGGCCGCCGGAAAGTGGGGATTTGGAAGGCATCGCCGAAGTCTGTTAGTTTGAATATGCACACATGCGCGTGTGCGCGTGCGCACGCGGGAAGCCGCAGAGTATAGAGAGCCCTCAGATGACAAAGACTTTGGTAATTGCAGAAAAGCCGTCGGTGGCACAGGACATCGTCCGTGCACTCACGCCGGTGGCCGGCAAATTCGACAAACATGACGAGCATTTCGAGAACGACAGCTATGTCGTGACCAGCGCTGTCGGTCACCTGGTCGAAATCCAGGCGCCCGAGGAGTTCGACGTCAAGCGCGGCAAGTGGAGCTTCGCCAACCTGCCGGTGATTCCGCCGCATTTCGACCTGAAGCCGGTCGACAAGACGAAGACGCGCCTGAACGCCGTGGTCAAGCAGGCCAAGCGCAAGGACGTGACGCAGCTCATCAACGCCTGCGACGCGGGCCGCGAGGGCGAGCTGATCTTCCGCCTGATCGAGCAATACGCCGGCGGCAAGAGCCCGCTGGGCAAGCCGGTCAAGCGCCTGTGGCTGCAATCGATGACGCCGCAGGCGATCCGCGACGGCTTCGACGCGCTGCGCACCGAGAAGCAGATGCAGGGCCTGGCCGATGCCGCGCGCTCGCGCTCCGAGGCCGACTGGCTGGTGGGCATCAACGGCACGCGCGCCATGACGGCGTTCAATTCGCGCGACGGCGGCTTCTTCCTGACGACCGTGGGCCGCGTGCAGACGCCAACGCTGTCGGTGGTGGTGGAGCGCGAGGAGCAGATCCGCAAGTTCGTCTCGCGCAACTATTGGGAAGTGCACGGCAGCTTTGCGGCCGAGGCCGGCGAGTACCCGGGCAAGTGGTTCAACCCCGACTGGAAGAAGGCCAACGCGCCGCTTCTCGCGAATGGAGAACCGGACCCTGAACAACGGGCGGACCGCGTCTGGCACGAGCAGGAAGCGCTGGCCATCGCCAACGCCTCGCGCGGCAAGCCCGCCACCGTCACCGAAGAGAGCAAGCCCACCACGCAGGCATCGCCCGGGTTGTTCGACCTGACCTCGTTGCAGCGCGAGGCCAACGGCCGCTTCGGCTTCAGCGCCAAGACCACGCTGGCGCTGGCGCAGAGCCTGTACGAACGCCACAAGGCGCTGACCTACCCGCGTACCGATTCGCGCGCGCTGCCCGAAGACTATCTGCCGGTGGTGAAGCAGACCATGGAGATGCTCGCCGAGAGCGGCATGAAGCACCTGGCGCCGTTCGCCAAGCAGGCGGTCGACGGCAACTACGTCAAACCCAACAAGCGCATCTTCGACAACGCCAAGGTGTCGGATCACTTTGCGATCATCCCGACTCTGCAGGCCCCGAGCGGCCTGAGCGAAGCCGAGCAGAAGCTGTATGACTTCGTGGTGCGGCGCTTCATGTCGGTGTTCTTCCCGAGCGCCGAGCACCAGGTGACCACGCGCATCAGCACGGTCGAGCAGGGCGGCAAGAAGTATCCGTTCCGCACCGACGGCAAGGTGCTGGTGAAGCCGGGCTGGCTGGCGATCTACGGCAAGGAAGCGCAAGACGACGAGAAGGAAGACGACAAGGACGGCAAGCGCCTCGTGCCGGTGAAGCCGGGCGAGATCGTCAAGACCGAGTCGGCCGACATCAAGGGCCTGAAGACGCGCCCGCCGGCTCGCTACTCGGAAGCCACGCTGCTCGGCGCCATGGAAGGCGCCGGCAAGACCATCGACGACGACGAGCTGCGCGAGGCCATGCAGGAGAAGGGCCTCGGCACGCCAGCCACGCGCGCCGCCACCATCGAAGGGCTGATCGCCGAGAAGTACATGCTGCGCGAAGGCCGCGAGCTGATCCCGACCGCCAAGGCCTTCCAGCTCATGACGCTCTTGCGCGGTCTGGGCGTGGAAGAACTCTCCAAGGCCGAGCTGACCGGCGAATGGGAATACAAGCTCGCGCAGATGGAGAAGGGCGCACTGAGCCGCGACGCCTTCATGCGCGAGATCGCCGAGATGACGGAGCACATCGTCAAGAAGGCCAAGGAATACGACCGCGACACCGTGCCGGGCGACTACGCGACACTCTCGACGCCGTGCCCCAACTGCGGCGGCGTGGTGAAGGAAAACTACCGCCGCTACGGCTGCACCGGCAAGAGCGGCACGGGCGAGGACGCCTGCGGCTTCTCGTTCGGCAAGTCGCCGGCCGGACGCACCTTCGAGGTGGCCGAGGCCGAGGCGCTGCTGGCCAACAAGCACATCGGTCCATTGGAAGGCTTCCGCTCCAAGGCGGGCTGGCCCTTCACCTCCGAGATCATCCTCAAGTTCGACGAGGAAGCGAAGAACTGGAAGCTGGAGTTCGACTTCGGCGACGACAAGAATGGCGACACCGGCGAGATCGTCGACTTCAGCGAGCAGGACACGGTGGGCCCATGCCCGGTCTGCGGCGCGCCGGTGTTCGAGCACGGCAGCAACTACGTCTGCGAGAAGTCGGTGCCGACCACCGCGCAGCCCACACCGAGCTGCACCTTCAAGACCGGCAAGATCATCCTGCAGCAGCCGGTGGAGCGCGCGCAGATGGAAAAGCTGCTCGCCACCGGCAAGACCGACCTGCTCGACAAGTTCGTGAGCATGCGCACCCGCCGCGCCTTCAAGGCCTTCCTGACGTGGAACGCCGAGGAGGGCAAGGTGACCTTCGAGTTCGCGCCGCGCGAAGGCGGCAGCAAGTTCCCGCCGCGCAAGACCTTCGGCAAGGCGCCCGCGGGCAAGACCGCTGCGGCCAAGAAGGTCGCGGCGAAGAAGACACCTGCCGCCAAGAAGGCGCCGGCCGCGAAGAAGGCCGCCGCGCCGCGCAAGCCGGGCGCAGGCCTGAAGCCGAGCGATTCGCTGGCCGCGGTGATCGGCGCCGACCCGGTGGCGCGCACCGAGGTCATCAAGAAGCTGTGGGACTACATCAAGGCCAACGGCCTGCAGGATGCGGCCAACAAGCGCGCGATCAACGCCGACGCCAAGCTCAAGCCGGTGTTCGGCAAGGACCAGGTGACGATGTTCGAGCTCGCGGGCATCGTGGGCAAGCACCTCTCGGCGCCCTGAAGACGCATGCAGCGCCGATACCTTGCCGCCAGCCTGGCCGCAGCGATGCTGCTGGGCGGCGCGGGCCTGGCCCAGGCCGCCGCGTGGCCTGACAAGCCCGTCAAGCTGGTCGTGCCTTTCCCGCCGGGACAGGCCACCGACATCTTCGCCCGCGCACTCGCCGAACAGCTCGGCAAGCGGCTGGGCCAGCCCGTGATCGTCGACAACAAGGCCGGCGCGGGCAGCAACATCGGCACCGAATTCGTGGTGCGCGCGCCGCCCGACGGCTACACGCTGGTGGTGGCCGGCAGCGCGATGGCGGTGAACCAGACGCTCTATGCCAAGCCGGGCTTCGACCCGCGCCGCGACCTGGTCGGCATCTCGCTGATCGCGAAGGTGCCGCTGGTCTTTCTCGCGACGCCCGAGAGTGGCATCCGCACGCTGGGCGACCTCACGGCGCGCGCCAGGGCCGAGCCCGGCCGGCTGAGCTACGCCAGCGCGGGCATCGGCGGCACACAGCATCTCTCGGGCGAGATGTACAAGTCGGCAGCGCATGTGTTCATCACGCACATTCCGTACCGGGGCAGCGGCCCGGCGCAGTCGGATTTCCTGGGCAACCAGATTCCGCTGATGGTCGATTCGGTGACGGCCGCGCTGCCGCACATCAAGGCGGGCAAGGCGATTGCGCTCGCGGTGACCTCGGCGACGCGCTCGTCGCAGCTGCCCGAGGTGCCCACCGTGCGCGAAAGCGGCGTGGCCGGCACGAAGAACTTCGAGGCCGTGGGCTGGCTCGGCCTGATGGCGCCGCGCGGCACGCCGCCCGAGATCGTGGCGCGGCTGAACCACGAGGTGACGGACATCCTGAAGAGCGAGCAGATGGCGCGCTTCATCCGCGACCGGGGCTCCGAGCCCGCGCCCACGAGCGGGCCCGAATTCGACCGCTTCGTGGCGAGCGAGATCGGGCTCTGGGGTGCGGCGGTGAAGGCCTCAGGCGCCAAGCCCGAGTAGCCCGCGGCCGGGTCAGGGCGGGGCGGGCACCGCCTCCCCGCCGCGGTCGACCTCCGCCAGCAGCCAGCTGCGGAAGTGGTCGAGGGTGGCCAGCTGGCCGCGTCCTTCGGGATAGCAGAACCAGTAGCCCTCGTTGCCGCGGTAGCCGCCGCCCGGCAGCGGCTCGTCGACCAGCCCGGAAACGATCTCGTCCTGCACGAGGCAGCGCGGCACCAGGGCCACGCCCATGCCCACCATCACCGCGCGGATCATGGTCTGGAACTGGTCGAACTGCGGACCGGCGAGCGGGTCGAGTCCGCGTACGCCGTGCGCCTCGCTCCATTGCACCCACGATTGCGGCACGGTCACGTGGCGCAGCAGCGTGCAGCGCGCCACGTCCTGCGGTGTGCGGATGACGGCTTCGGCCTGTGCCGCGCGCGGCGCGATCAGCGCCACGTCCTGCCCGGCCAGGTAGTGCGAACGGGCGCCGGGCCAGTGGCCGTCGCCGAACAGGATGGCGCAGTCCAGCTCGGGCCGCTCGAAGTCGTAGCCGTGCACGAAGGGCACGAAATGCAGCGTGATCTGCGGGTGGCGTCGCTGGAAATCGGGCAGGCGCGGAATCAGCCACTTGGCGCCGAAGGTGGGCAGGGTGGAGAGGTGCAGTGCGCCGCCGCCGTCGCCGCTGGTGATGAGTTCCAGCGTGGCGGCCTCCAGCTGCGCGAGCGTGGCGCGCACTGCCTTCTCGTAGCGTTCGCCCGCGGGGGTGAGGGCCAGCCGCTTGCGGCTGCGTTCGAAGAGCGGTGCGCCGATCCAGCGCTCGAGCTCCTGCACCTGCTTGCTGACCGCGCCCTGCGTGAGGTGCAGCGCCTCGGCCGCGCGCGAGACGCCGCCGAAGCGCACCACCGTCGAGAAGGCGCGCAGCAGGTTCAGAGGCGGGTTGAGGCGGCGAAGGGACATGGCCGGATGCCCATTAAATCATTCCAGATTGGAATGATAGCGGGTATATCCTTTGCTTGAAGTGATGCAGCAAATCGCTCCACCACTCTCTGTCTCATTGGAAGAATCCCATGCAACGTCGCCATTTCCTCACCACACTGGCCGCCGCCTCTATCGCTCCTGGAATATCCTTTGCCCAAGGCAAGCCGATCCGGATGATCGTGCCGTTCCCGCCCGGCGGTGCCACCGACATCACGGCGCGCGTGTTGTCCGAACCCCTCGCGAAGATCCTCCAGCAGCCCGTGGTGATCGACAACCGCGCCGGCGCCGGCGGCTCCATCGGCATGGCCGAAGTGGCCCGCTCCGCGCCGGACGGCCTGGCTTTCGGGGTGGCGACGCTCTCCACCCACGGCGTGAACCCGGCCGTCTACCAGAAGCTGCCCTACGACCCGGTCAAGGGCTTCGTCGGCGTGACCGAACTGGTGAAGGCGCCGGGCGTGATCGTCATCAACCCGCAGGTGCTGCCGGTCAAGAGCTTCGCCGAACTCGTGAAGTACCTGAAGGCGAACCCGGGGAAGGTGTCGTACGCCTCGCCGGGCAACGGCACCATCGGCCACATGTGGGGCGAACTCTTCAAGAGCAGCACCGGAACCTCGATGGTGCACATCCCCTACCGCGGTGCGGGCCCCGCCATCAACGACGTGCTCGCGGGCCAGGTGCCGGTGTACTTCGACCAGGTCGCTTCCTCGCTGCCGCATGTGAAGGCGGGCAAGCTGAAGGCGCTGGCCGTCTCCTGGAGCGGCCGGCTCGACGTGCTGCCCGAGGTGCCGACCTACGGCGAGCTGGGCTACGCGGCCAACAACGATCCGTCGTGGTTCGGCCTGGTGGCACCCGCGGGCACGCCGGCCGACATCGCGCTGCGCATGCAGCAGGCCGTCGTCACCGCGCTGAAGGACGCCTCGGTGCGCGAGCGTCTCTCGCTGCAGGGGCTGTACGCCTCGGGCACCACGCCGGCCGAGTTCACGGCACAGGTCGCGAGCGAGATCGAGAAGATGAAGAAGGTGGCCGCCTTCGCCCGCATCCGATTGGACTGACCCCGATATATGAACCCCCACGCTCATCACTTCGTGTATTCGCAGCCCCCCGAGGGGGCGCAGGCCTCCCTTGGGGCGGCCCGGCGAGAGGCCTGAACTGCCTATGCATCCTGTTCTGAAACTGATTCAAACCCGCGCCCAGGTGACGAGCGTCGCCGGGCACACGCCGCTGGTGCTGGACTCGCCGCACAGCGGCACCGTCTACCCCGAGGACTTCCGGCCCGTGTGCGACCTCGCCACGCTGCGCCGGGCCGAGGACACGCACGTCGAGAAGCTCTATGCCTTCGCGCCCGCCATGGGTGCGGCCTGGATCGAAGCCCACTTCCCACGCAGCTACCTCGATGCCAACCGCGACACCGCCGAGCTCGACACCGCGCTGCTCGACGGCCCCTGGACCGAGCCCCTGTCGGCCGACCCGCGCGTGCTCGCCAAGGTGCGGCTCGGCAAGGGCCTGGTCTGGAAGCTCACGGACGAGGGCCTGCCGGTCTACGACCGCCTGCTCACGGTGGACGAGGTGCGCCATCGCATCGACAGCTGCTGGCGGCCGTACCACGCCGCGGTGGCGCAGGCCATCGACGCGGCCCACGCGCGGCACGGCTACAGCATCCACATCAACTGCCACTCGATGCCGGCGATTGCGGGCAGCCACGCCACGGACTTCCCGGGCCTCGCGCATGCCGACTTCGTGATCGGCGACCGCGACGGCAGCACCGCCGACCCGGCGCTGTCGCAGAAGCTCTGCGCGCACCTGCGCGCGCTGGGCTACAGCGTGGACTACAACCATCCCTACAAGGGCGTGGAGCTGGTGCGCCGGCACGGCCGGCCGGCGGAGAACCGGCACAGCATCCAGGTCGAGATCAACCGCAGGCTCTACATGGACGAGGCCACGCTGGCGCTGGACGAGGCCGGCGCGGCGCGGCTCGGGAAGCACCTGCGGTCGATGGTCGAGATGCTGATGGCTGCCGACCCGCGCTGATCAACAATCAACCCTGCCGCCGGCGGGTGTGTTGTTACAGGGCCGAAAAAGCGCCGGCCTATAGTGGCCGCAGTCTCACCATTGCCTGRAGTTTTCCGTGAAGCCATTCATTGCAGCAGTTCTCGCCATCGCGATGGGCGCCCTGGCGGCGGGCTGTGCCGGCACGGGGCCAGCGGGCAGCGGTGGCAGCGGTGACCGCGCCACCTCGTCATCGGGCAGCGGCGTCACGGTGTTCGGCACCATCGACGCCGGCGTCAGCGGCAGCACGAACCGCTCCGACCGACGCTGATCCGTCAGCGCCGCAGCAGCGCCTGGCGCAGCACCCGCGCCGCGCGGTCGCGGATCTTGCCGGGGCCGGAGCGCGGCAGTGCCTTGGGCGCGACCTTCGCGGTGGCGCAGGCCCACAGGAAGTCATGCAGGATGGGCGAGTCGTCGACCGTCTCGGTGCTGCCGTACTTGTGGAATTCGGGGTGCCACTGGGTCGCGGCGATGTAGCTGCGGCCCTTGTCGGACCGGCGGCGGATGGCCTCGGGCACGCGGTCGGGCAGGCTCCAGGCCTCGACCTCGAAACCCGGCGCGAGCCCCTTGATGCCCTGGTGGTGAATGCTGTTGACGCGCGCCGTGTCCACCTGCGGAAAGAGCTTCGACAGCCGCGTGCCCTTCACGATTTCGATCTGGTGGAAGTTCTGGTCGTAGGTCACCGGGTCGCGGTGGCGCAGCCCGTTGGGGTGCTGGGCCTCGATGTCCTGGTAGAGCGTGCCGCCGAAGGCGACGTTGATGAGCTGCAGCCCGCGGCACACGCCGAAGATGGGCTTGCCGGCCTGCTCGAAGGCTTCGACCAGTGCCAGGTCGTACAGGTCGCGGATCTGGTCGCCGATCCAGGCGTCCTTGAGCGGCACCTCGCCGTAGCTGCCGGGCCAGACGTCGGCGCCGCCGTGCATCACCACGCCGTCGAGCCATTCCGCATAGTGCGAGAGCTTGGTGTCGCCGCGCGCGGTTTCGCCGGTGGGGCAGGGCACCATCACGACCATGGCGCCGGCGGACATGAGCCAGTGGGCGATCGACTGCTCGACGTACTGCAGCGTCTTGTTGGTGAAGAGCGATCGAGCCGGGTCGGCGTGCGAGAAGCAGGCGGACAGGCCGATCTTGAGCCGGGCGGAAACGGGTTGCGTCATCGCGGGACTGTCAGCGCGAACTGAGCGAGAGGTGCGAAAAGGAAAGTCCATTGTGGCTCGTTGGCCTCTCGCACGGGGTCGGACGACACGCCAAGTATGCTTTCAACGCCGCCACGGCGCATAAGGAAGACAAGCCATGAAAACGATCAAGGGCCCGGGCATTTTTCTGGCCCAGTTCGCGGGAGACACCGCCCCCTTCAACTCGCTCGACGCCATCGCCGGCTGGGCGGCCGGCCTGGGCTACAAGGGCGTGCAGATTCCGAGCTGGGATGCACGCCTGTTCGATCTGAAAAAGGCCGCCGGGAGCAAGACCTACTGCGAGGAGGTCAAGGGCACGCTGGCGAAGCACGGGCTGGAGATCACCGAGCTCTCGACCCATCTGCAGGGCCAGCTGGTCGCGGTGCATCCGGCCTACGACGCGGGCTTCGACGGCTTCGCGGCACCCGAGGTGCGCGGCGACCCGGTGCGGCGCCAGCAATGGGCGGTGGAGCAGTTGCACTTCGCGGCCAGGGCCTCGGCCAATCTCGGCCTCACGGCGCATGCGACCTTCTCGGGCGCGCTCGCCTGGCCGTACCTCTATTCGTGGCCGCCACGCCCGCCGGGACTGATCGAGGAAGCCTTCGACGAACTCGCGCGCCGCTGGCGCCCGATCCTCGATGCCTTCGATGCCGCGGGCGTGGACGTGGGCTACGAGATCCACCCCGGCGAAGACCTGCACGACGGCGTGAGCTACGAGATGTTCCTCGAGCGCGTGAACAACCACCCGCGCGCCTGCCTGCTCTACGACCCGAGCCACTTCATGCTGCAGCAGCTCGACTACCTCGCCTACATCGACCACTACCACGAGCGCATCAAGATCTTTCACGTGAAAGACGCCGAGTTCAACCCGACCGGCAAGCAGGGCGTGTATGGCGGCTTCCAGAGCTGGATCAACCGGGCAGGGCGCTTCCGCTCACTGGGCGACGGGCAAGTGAACTTCAAGGCCATCTTCTCGAAGATGGCGCAATACGACTTCCCGGGCTGGGCGGTGCTCGAATGGGAGTGCTGCATCAAGCATCCCGAGGACGGCGCGCGCGAAGGCGCGGCCTTCATCGCCGACCACATCATCCGCGTGGCCGACCGGGCCTTCGACGACTTCGCGGCGGGCGGCGTCGACGTGGCCGCGAACCGGCGGATGCTCGGGATCGGTTGAAGCCCCTTCTTTCAGAGCAGCGCCACGAGCCGCCGGATCGCGCCGTCGATCTGCGATTCGCCGATCAGGCCGTAGCCGAACGCGAGGCCATTGGGCGCGTCGGGCGCCTGCGGGTCCAGCGCGAAGCGTGAAAGCGGCGGCAGGGTGATGCCGGCTGCGGCAGCGCGCGCGACCACGGTGTGGTCGCGCGTGCCGGTGCGCAGCCAGGCCGACAGGTGCAGCCCCGCGTCGGAGGGAATCACWTCGAGCCGCCCCGCGCCATGCCGCGCCAGCGCCTCGCGCAGCGCGGTGCGCCGCGCCCCGTAGATCTTGCGCATCTTGCGGATGTGGCGCGCGAGGTGCCCTTCGGCGATGAAGGCGGCCAGCGCTTCCTGCCCGAGCACCGGCCCATGCCAGTCGGCCAGCTCGCGCGCCCGCACCAGCGCGGCGCGCGCCCATGGCGGCGCCACCACGAAGCCCAGCCGCAGTGCGGGGAACAGGCTCTTCGAGAAAGTGCCGACGTAGCAGACCGACTCGGCCCGGTCGAGCGTCTGCAGCGCATCGAGCGGGCGGCCGGCGAAACGGAATTCGCTGTCGTAGTCGTCCTCGATGACGACCGCGTTGCGCGCCCGCGCAAAGGCCAGCAGCGCCGCGCGCCGCTGCGGCGACATCACGACGCCAGTGGGGAACTGGTGCGAGGGCGTCACGCAGATCACGCGCACCTCGGGCGGCAGGCGCTCGACGCACAGGCCTTCGGCGTCGGTCGGCACAGTGACCACCTTCGCGCCCGCGGCCGTCAGGGCCTCGCGCAGCGAAGGATAGAAGAGCTGCTCGACCGCGACCACGGTGCGCCCCGGCACGACGAGGATGCGCGCGAGCAGCCCGAAGGCCTGCTGCGCGCCGGCCGTGACCACGATGTCGTCGGCGGTGCAGCCGACCGCGCGCGTGAACGACACATGCTTGGCGATCGCCTCGCGCAGCGCGGCTTGGCCTTGTGGGTCGGCGTAGTCGGCCGGCTCGCGCGAGATGCGGCGCAGCGCGCGGTCGGACAGGCGGCGCCAGATGTCGAAGGGAAAGGCGCCGGTGTCGGGCAGGCCGACGCGGAAGTCGTCGCGTGCGCGCTGGGGTTGCAGCGTGGGCGCGAGATCGGCGCCCGGCACGTTCAGCGGCACCAGCCGCGGGTCGCGGCGGGCAGGCCGGGAAGGCGGGACAGAAGCGCCTTTGACGACCCGGCCGCGACGCGACTGCGGCAGCGTGTCGGCCACATAGGTGCCGGCGCCGGGGCGCGCCAGCAGATAGCCCTCGCTCAGCAGCAGGTCGTAAGCCGCGAGCACGGTGTTGCGCGACACGCCCAGCCGCTGTGCGAGCGCGCGCGTGGCGGGCAGGCGCGCGCCGGGCTGCAGCCGGCCGTCGAGGATGGCGGCGCGCAGCTGCCGGTGCACCTCGCGCAGCAGATCGCGCGAGCCGGCGCCCGGCAGGCGGATGGCGAGTTCGAAAAGTGGCTCCATGAACTTCGCCAATTGTGGTTCTTTTGAAGAGCCAATCGCAAGCCTATTCTGAAGGCCTCAGAACGCTCACCGGAGTCCCGCATGAACACCGATCCCGCCATTGCCCCGCAGCCGCAGCCCGCCGAACGCCTGCCCCTCGGCCTGGCCTGGCTGGCATTGGGCGCCTTCGCCATCGGCACCGAAAGCTTCATGGTCGCCGGCCTGCTGCCGGCGCTGGCGGCCGACCTGCAGGTGAGCGCCACGCGCGCCGGGCAGTTGGTGCTGCTGTTCGCGCTGAGCTACGCCATCGGCTCGCCGCTGATGGCCGCGCTGTGCGCGCGCTTCGGCCGGCGGCCCCTGTTGATCGCCAGCCTCGCGGCCTTCTCGGGCCTCACGCTGGCCGCCTCGATGGCGCAGGGATTCGCCCAGTTGGCGCTGGCGCGGGTCGCACTGGGCCTGGTGGCCGGCGTGTTCCTGCCGACCGCGAGCGCGGTGGCGGCAGCCATGGTGTCGCCTGCCCTGCGCGGCCGGGCGCTCGCCATCGTGACCGGCGGCGGCACGGTGGCGGTCGCGCTCGGCGTGCCGCTGGGTGCCTGGATCGCGGGCTGGGGCGGCTGGCGCACGGCCTACCTGCTGATCGCCGCGGTGGCGGCGCTGGCGACCTGGGGCCTGGCCATCGGTTTGCCGCGTGGCCTGGCATCGGCACCGGCCGCCGCGCGCACGCCGTCCTTCTCGGTGGCCCGCGAGCCCGGCGTGCTGCCGGCGCTGTTGACCACCATGCTGTGGGCCACGGGCGGCTTCAGCTTCTACACCTACATCGCGCTGTTCCTGTCGGGCACGCTGGGCTTCGGCGCCGAGGGCGTGAGCGCCGTGTTCTGCGCCATCGGGGTGGCGGCCGCATTCGGCACCGCGGCCGGCGGCTGGGCCACCGACCGCTTCGGTGCCGACCGCGTGGCGCAGGGCTTCGCGCTGATGCTGGTCGCGATCCTGGGCGGACTCTCGTTCTCGGCGCAGATGCTGCCGCGCGGCCTGGCGCTGCCGCTGATCGTCGGGCTTTCGACACTCTGGGGTTTCGCGGGCTGGGGCTTCGGCCCGGCACAGGCGGTGCGGCTCATTCGCCTCGCGCCGGACCGCGCGCCGATGACGCTGTCGCTCAACGCCTCGGCGATCTACCTCGGCATCGCGGCTGGCTCGGCGCTGGGCGGCATGGTGATCGACCTCATCGGCGTGAGCGCGGTGGGCTGGGTCGGCGCGGCCTGCCAGCTCGCTGGACTGGGCCTGATGTTGCGCGCAGCCCACAAGTCGCGGGCCGCGCTTTCGTCGTCGACATCGCCGTTTGCTGCCTGACAGCACCATGTCGCGCTATATTTTCAATAGCAAACATTGCAGGAACGACCGTCCCTTGCAGCGCGATCCCAGCTCGGCTTGCTTTTAAGACGAGCAACTGTCATGCCCGTCAAGCTATAATGGCGGGTTCGTTTCGATACCACGACGAAGCACTTCGTCATTACGCCGGCTGACCTGTACTGTCCCTTGGATTTTCCAGGCCCCCTCACTTTCAGCCGGCTTCACAGTGTGTTGGAGCGCCAGACCGGGCGCCCATGATTGCCACCACTGCCTTCGTTCTTGTTGAAGCGAATAGCGCGTCCGCCGCGCCGTTCCGGCCGGCCCACGCCCGTTTTCAATTATTTTTCAGGCACTTCGCGTCCAATATTCGCGCGCTGTGCCAAGGCTTCATGGACATCATTCAACACAGTATCGCGGTGGGCAAGTACCTTGTTTCCCCGCTCATTCGACACCAGGACGACGGCAACTTCGCCGCATCCGTCTCGATCCGCTCCGGCCACGGCAGCGGCATGCACGACCGCGTGATGCGTTTCACGCCGCGCTTTGCCAGCCACGCCGCCGCCGCACGCTATGCAGTCTCGGAGGGCCTCGGCTGGGTGCGCGAACGCCATCCACGCCGCGCTCCGCTCGCTTTGCAGTGCGCAGGCTGAAACAATCACGCCCATCTTCATATCCAACACACATCGAACGAGAATTCAGAGGTAATCACACATGCCCAAGGAAGAACTGATCGAAATGAACGGCGCAGTGACCGAAGTCCTGCCCGACTCGCGCTACCGCGTGACGCTCGACAACGGCCATCAGCTGATCGCCTACAGCGGCGGCAAGATGCGCAAGCACCACATCCGCATCCTGGCGGGTGACAAGGTGTCGCTCGAACTCTCGCCTTACGACCTGACCAAGGGTCGCATCACCTTCCGTCACCTGGAGCGTCGCGGCCCGCCGCCGACCTCCGGCGGCAACAACTCACCCCGCCGCTGATCCGCGACTGACGAAAAGCCTTGCGGCGCCTCGTAACAGGCGCCGGCAAGGCTTTTGTTTTTTTGCGCATCCCCGGCCTATCGGCCCTCCCGGCTGCTGAACGATGACCACACCCAACCCCACGGCCGGCGGCCCCGCAGCTGACAACGGCTTCGCCACGCTGGCGCTCGCGCCCCAGATGCTGGCCAACCTCACGCAGCTCGGCTACACGCAGATGACGCCGATCCAGGCGGCCGCCCTGCCGCCGGCACTGCTCGGCAAGGACCTGATCGCCCAGGCCAAGACCGGCAGCGGCAAGACCGCCGCCTTTGCGCTCGCGCTGCTCGCCAACCTCAATGCACGCCGCTTCGCCATCCAGGCGATGGTGCTGTGCCCGACGCGCGAGCTGGCCGACCAGGTCACGACCGAAATCCGGCGCCTGGCGCGCGCGGAGGAAAACATCAAGGTGGTCACGCTCTGCGGCGGCGTCGCGCTGCGCGGACAGATCGCGAGCCTGGAGCACGGCGCGCACATCGTGGTCGGCACGCCCGGCCGCATCATGGACCACCTGGACCGCGGCAACCTCGACCTCTCGGCGCTCAACACGCTGGTGCTCGACGAAGCCGACCGCATGCTGGACATGGGCTTCTTCGAAGACATCGTGAAGGTCGCGCGCCAGTGCCCGAAGGAACGCCAGACCTTGCTGTTCTCGGCCACCTACCCCGAAGGCATCGCCAAGCTCGCGCAGCAGTTCATGAAGAGCCCGCAGCAGATCACGGTGCAGGCACAGCATGAAGGCAGCAAGATCCGCCAGCGCTGGTACCAGGTGAAGGACAGCGACCGGCTGCACACCGTGAGCCTGCTGCTCGACCATTTCCGCCCCGTCAGCACGCTGGCCTTCTGCAACACCAAGCAGCAGTGCCGCGACCTCGTCGAAGTGCTGCAGGCCCAGGGCTTCAGCGCACTGGCCCTGTTCGGCGAACTCGAACAGCGCGAGCGCGACCAGGTGCTGGTGCAGTTTTCCAACCGCAGCTGCTCGGTGCTGGTCGCGACCGACGTGGCGGCGCGCGGACTCGACATCTCGCACCTCGAAGCGGTGATCAACGTCGACGTGACGCCGGACTCCGAAATCCACATCCACCGCATCGGCCGCACCGGCCGCGTGGGCCAGTCGGGCGACGCCGAAGGGCTCGCGCTGAACCTCGCGAGCATGAACGAGATGGGCAGCGTCGGAAAGATCGAACAGCTGCAGGGCCGCGAGTCCGAGTGGCACGAACTGGCCGAGCTCACGCCCGGCAAGGGCGCACCGCTGAAACCGCCGATGGCCACGCTGCAGATCGTCGGCGGGCGCAAGGAAAAGATCCGCGCCGGCGACGTGCTGGGTGCGCTCACGGGCGACTGCGGCTACGCCAAGGACCAGGTCGGCAAGATCAACGTCAACGAATTCTCGACCTATGTGGCGGTCGACCGCGCCATCGCGGCCGAGGCGGCGCACAAGCTCGGCAACGGCCGGGTCAAGGGCAAGTCGGTCAAGGTGCGGCTGCTGGAGCTCTAGCAACCGCGGGCTGCGGTGTGGCCAGCGCCGAGGTGGGTGCCGCCGGCGGCGCATCGAGCACCGGCGCGGGAGTCCCTTGCAGCGGCTCCTGCCGCGCCAGCTTCGACGCCAGCCTGAACGCCACCACCACCGCCAGCAACCCGAAGATCGACGAGCCCACGGCCTGTCCGATCAGCACGCCGGCCGCGCCGTGGTGCGAGCCCCACCAGGCGAACGGAATCGTGCCCAGCGTGGCGCGCCCCCAGTTGAAGAAGGTCGACAGCAGCGGATGGCCGAGGTTGTTGAACGAGGCATTGGCCACGAACAGCCCGCCCGAGAAGAAGAAGCTCGCCGCCAGCCACGTGCAGAACAGCGCGATCAGCTCGGCCGCCAGGCCTTCGGCCGAGAACGCACGGATCAGCACGCCCTGGCCGAGCGCCAGCACCAACCAGGCGACGGCCACCGAGGCCACCATGAACAGCAGGCTGTCGCGCAACCCCTCCTGCACGCGGCGGTACTGTCCGGCACCGAGGTTCTGCGCGAGGATCGGCCCGACCGCGCCGCTCAATGCATAGACCAGCCCGAACGCCACCGGGGTCAACCGGTCGATGGTGGCCGCGCCCGCCACGGCCGACGAGCCGAACTGCGCGATCGCATGCGTGACGAAGGCGGCGCCCACGGGCGTGGCCAGGTTCGTCAACACCGCCGGCCCCGCGACCGTCGCGAGCGAGCGCGCATCGCCGCCCAGCCGTGACGCTTCGAAGCGCCCGAGCATCCGGTGCTTCACCATCACGCCATGCAGCCCGATGGCTGCCAGCACCGTGCGCGAGACCACCGCGCTGATGGCAGCACCATCGAGCCCCAGCCCGAAACCGAAGATCAG
This sequence comes from Variovorax sp. P4_B10, assembly GCF_056402375.1. Classification (NCBI taxonomy): domain Bacteria; kingdom Pseudomonadati; phylum Pseudomonadota; class Betaproteobacteria; order Burkholderiales; family Comamonadaceae; genus Variovorax; species Variovorax sp. P4_B10. The sequence continues at coordinate 23,373 of NZ_JBFUHN010000018.1, forward strand.
GATCGGGTCGAGCACCGCCGTCACGAAGGCCGCAGCCAGCGTGACCGTCATCGAGCGCCGCGCATCGCCAACGGAGCGCAGCAGCGCCGAGCACGCCATGCCGGTGCCCAGCAGGGGCAGCGTGTGCACCGTCACCGAGAGGTAGCGCTGCGCGAGCCGCGCCGTTTCGCCTTCGGCCCCGAGCGCCTGCAGCGCAGGGTGCAGGAAGAAGGCCGTGCCGCTGCCGACCACCACCGACAGCGCCGCCATCAGCACCAGGCTCGACGTGCCGATGCGGCGCGCATCCGCCGCGCGGCCGGCGCCCACCGTGCGCGACACCACCGCCGCGATGCCGATGGTCAAGCCGATGCACAGCGAGGTATGAAAGAACCCCACCACGCCCGCGAAACCGACCGCCGCGGCCGTCGCCTTCTCCCCGAGCAGCGAGATGTAGAACAGGTTGATCAGGTCGACCGCGAACACCGCGATCAGGCCGATGGCACCCGTGCCGGCCATGACGCAGACGTGGCGCAGCAGCGACCCCGAAACGAAGCGCGGACGCTCGACGGCACCCGCTGTTTCGGTTATTGGCATATGAAATCCTCGATGTGGCCTAATTGCAGGTTCGAACATTACTTTTACCCGAGCTTTTCATGCCCAAGACATTCCGTACCGAAGCCGAACGCGTTGCCACCCCGAAGCCGACGCCGCTGCCCGGCTACGCCCTGCCCAAGACCGGTGGCGGCCAGAAGGTCAGCCTGGAACGCGGCACCGCAACGCGCAGCAAGAAGAACCCTGGCAAGCGCGCCAAGAAGGGCGGCTGATCCAGCCCCTCTGGCTCCCTGGGAGCCACGACGAACGCGCCCCCGGGCGCGTTTTGTCATTGGGCCAGCTATAAAGCCGCGATGTCCGACGACAACCAGATCTTCATCCCGCCCTCGTTCTTCGCGGTCTACAGCGATGCGCGCCAGCGCCTGTGCGAACCGATCGGCGTGGTGCGCGAGCGCTACGAGATCTGCGAGGACCTCGCGAACCACCTCGTGGGCCACGCGCAGATCCAGCACCACACCGAGGTGCCGGTCGAAAGCGAGATCCTGCGGCGCATCCACGCGGGGCTGGCCACGCCCGAAGCCGGCGTGACGACGGCCGAGGCCGGCTGGATCGTGCAGCGGCTGGCCGAACTGCTGGGCTGGCCCGGCCCCGAGCCGGTGCCGGCCGACGAATAAAAAGCAGGGGGCGCACGGTGCTGCTCAAGGTCGGCGAACTCGCGAAACACACCGGCCTCACGGTGCGCACCCTGCACCACTACGACGCCATCGGCCTGCTCGCCCCCTCGGCGCGCTCGGACGCCGGCTACCGGCTCTACAACGCCGCCGACATCGGCCGGCTGCACGCCATCCAGGCGTTGCGGCTGCTCGGGCTGCCGCTGGCGGAGATCGGCGGGCTGCTCGGCGCTGAAAGCGGCGCGCTGCCCACGATCATCCAGCGGCAGATCGCATCGCTCGACCAGCAGATCGCCCAGGCCACGGTCCTGCGCGAGCGGCTCGCCTTGCTCGAAGAGCGGCTCGCCGAAGGCGCCCAGCCCGACATGCAGGACTGGCTCGCTACGCTGGAGCAGATGACCGCCTATGGCCGCTATTTCAGCCCCGCGGAGATCAAGTCCCTGATGACCAACTGGGACGCCGTGGCCGGCCAGTGGCCCCCGCTCATCGCCGACGTGTCCGCGCTGATGGCGCGCGGCGTGCCCGCCGATGCACTCGAGGTGCAGCCGCTCGCCTTCCGCTGGATGAACCTCATGGGCCAGTGGATGGACGGCAACTACGACCTCATCGCGCGCTGGGGCGAAATGTACCGGCGCGAGCCGGTGGCGCGGCGCGACGACGGGCCGCCGGCCGAACTGATCGACTACATCGGCGCGGCCATCGGCGTGCGCATGGCCGCGCTGCTGCGCCACCTGGACACCGAAGACTTCGCGCGCCTGGGCAAGCCGCCCGAAGACGAATGGCGACGCCTCGGCAACGAGCTCGCGGCCCTCCAGGCGCGCGGCGCATCGCCGGAAGACGATGCGGTGCAGGCCATCGCGCTCGCCTGGGTGCGGCTCTTCGACGCCTTCACCGACCACGACCCGGCACTGGCCGCGCGGCTGATGAAGGCCATGGCCACGGAACCGGTGCTGCAGGCCGCCGCCGTGGTCGGCCCCGCGGTGCGCAACTACCTGCTGCAGGCCATCGCCGTGCTTCAGCAAAAAAGTCCGGCGCCCGGCCCCGCGGCCCCTTGACCCTGACGTTGCGTGAGGCCCGACAGTGACCCCATGAACAACGCCAACACCCCCCAAAGGCTCCACGCGCTCGACAACCTCCGCGCCCTCATGATGTGGCTCGGCATCGTGCTGCATGTGGCGATCAACCACATCACCACCGTCTCGCCGCTGCCCTGGCGCGACCCGAAGACCTCGCCGGTGGCCGACCTGCTGCTGCTCTTCATCCACAGCTTCCGGATGCCGGTGTTCTTCGTGCTGGCCGGCTTTTTCGTCGCGCTGCTGGTCGAGCGGCGCGGCGCTGGCGGCATGCTGAAGAACCGCGGGTTGCGGCTCGCGCTGCCCTTCGCATTGTTCTGGCCGCCGCTCTTCGTGCTGACCGCCGTGCTGTCCATGGTCTACATCCATTTGACGGTGCGCGGCGTGCCGGGCCTCGACACCGCGCTGACGCCCGCGCGGCAGCCGGGCGGTTCGCCCTTCAACACCATGCACCTGTGGTTCCTCTACCAGCTGTTCTGGTTCAGCGTGCTGGCCTGGGCCGGCGTGCGGCTGCAGCGCTTCGTGCCGGCGCGGCTGCGCGATGCGGTCGCCCGCGGCTTCACGCTGCTGGCGGAACGGCGCTGGGGCTTCGCCGTGCTCGCATTGCCGCTGGCGCTGGTGGGTTCTCTCTATCCGTCCGGGATCGTGATGGGGAGCGGCTCCTTTCTGCCGCCGTTTTCCGAGTGGGTGCAGAGCGGCCTGTTCTTCGTGTTCGGCGGGTACCTGTATCGCGAACAGGAGCGCCTGCTTGCGCTCTTTGCAGCGCGCAGCCTCGGCCTTGCGCTGGCCGGCCTGGTCTTCTTCGTTGCGGCCGTGATGCTGCTGGGCGCGCTGCGCGGCAAGGGCCTGCATCACCTGCCGCACCCCGAGTTCTGGATCGCCTTCGTCTACAACGCGGCCTCGTGGCTCTGGAGCCTGGCGCTGATCGGCGGCTTCGTGCGCTACATGCCGCGCCAGAACGCCGTGCTGGCCTACCTCTCGCAAAGCTCGTACTGGGTGTACCTGGTGCACATGCTCGGCACCATCGGCTTCGGCATCCTGCTGTTCAACGCCCCCTTCGGCGCGCTCGCGAAGATGGGCCTCAACATCGCGGCCACCTCGCTGGTGGCGCTCGCGAGTTACCAGCTGCTGGCGCGCTACACGCCCGTCGGCACGCTGCTGAACGGGCGCCGCGCCGAGAAGCGCTCGACCAAAAAGTCGACGAAGGCGCGCGTCTTGGCCGTCAAGTGACGCGAGGGGTAGACCGCGTAGACAGGCGTCCTGTCCGCCTCCCAGTCTTCGAGCACCGCCTGCAGACGCCCCGACGCCAGTTCCTCTTCGACGTAGATGCGCGGGATCAGGCTCACACCGAAGCCCGCGAGCACCGCATCGCGCACGGCGATGCTGGAGCTGACCTTGTAGCGTCCGTCGATGGGCACCGCCACGCTGCGCCCGGCACGGGTGAAGGTCCACTTGTTCGCGTGGCCCGACAGGGTGAACTGCACGCACTCGTGGGCCTTCAGGTCTTCGGGCGCGGCGGGCCGGCCGGCGGTGGAGAAGTAGCCGGGCGCGCCGCACAGCACATGGGCCATGGTCATCAGCTCGCGCGCGACGAGGCTCGAATCCTCGAGGCGGTCGCTGCCGCGGATCGCGAGGTCGTAGCCCTCGCCGATAAGGTCCGTGCGGCTGTCCTGCAGGTTCAGTTCGAGCCGCAGGTTCGGATAGCGGTTCATGAAGGCCGGGATGTCCGGCGAGATGCAGGTGAGCGCAAAGGTCAGCGGCGCGCTGACGCGCAGCACGCCGCTCGGACTGGCGCCCATCGGGGCGAGCGCGGCATCGGCTTCGGCAAGCGCGTCGAGGATGCGCGACAGGCGCTCGTGGTACGCCGTGCCTGCTTCCGTCAGGCTCATGCTGCGCGTGGTGCGGTTGATGAGCCGCACCTTGAGGTGCGCCTCCAGCTCCGCGATGTTCTTGCTGACGGCCGCGGCGGAAAGCCCCATCTGCCGCGCGGCACCGGCGAAGCTGCCGATGCCCGCGGCGGTGCGGAAGACCTTGAGGGCGGTGAGATGGTCCATCCTGAATTAACAACCATTGGTAGATGATCAATTCATTATTCGAACATTCACAACCAACGGTCAACTGACTAGATTCAGTCCATGACCAGCCGCCGCACCACCGACATCCTCCTCACCGCGGCCGCGCCCGCCATCTGGGGCAGCACCTACATCGTCACCACCGAACTCCTGCCGGCGAACTACCCGCTGACGGTCGCGCTGCTGCGCGCGCTGCCGGCGGGGTTGCTGCTGCTCCTGATCGTCCGCCAGCTGCCCGAGCGGGCGTGGTGGGGACGCATCTTCGTGCTGGGGGCGCTGAACTTCTCGATCCTCTGGGCCATGCTGTTCCTCGCGGCCTACCGCCTGCCGGGCGGTGTCGCGGCGACGATCACCTCGGTGCAGCCGCTGCTCGTGGTGTTCCTCGCGAGCTTCTTCCTGGGCTCGCCCGTGCGCGCCTTGTCGGTCGCTGCGGCGGTGGTCGGGATCGGCGGGGTCGCGCTGCTGGTGCTGACGCCCAACGCCGCGCTGGACGCGATCGGCATCGCCGCGGCCATTGCCGCCGCGGTGTCGATGGCCTTCGGCACGGTGCTCAGCCGCCGCTGGCAGCCGCCGGTTTCCGCGCTGACTTTCACGGCGTGGCAATTGACCGCGGGCGGCCTGCTGCTGCTGCCGGTGGCGCTGCTGCTGGAGCCGCCGCTGCCCGCGCTCACCGCCGCGAACTGGATCGGCTTCGCCTGGCTCGGCCTGGTCGGCGCCGCGCTGACCTACATCGTCTGGTTCCGCGGCGTGGCCCGGCTGGAGCCCTCGGCGATCGCGCCGCTGGCTTTCCTGAGCCCGGTCACGGCCGTGATCCTCGGCTGGGCGCTGCTGGGGCAGCGCCTGTCGGTGCTGCAGGTCGTGGGCATCGGCATCGTGATCGCGAGCATCTGGCTCAGCCAGCATGCGCAGCGCGGCGCGCAGCCACCGGTGCTGGCGAGGCCCGCGACGCGTTAGTTGGTGGGTCAGGCAGGCTGCGCCGCCGTTGCCTGCTTCAGCAGGCTCAGGTAGCCGGGCTGCACTTCCATCCGCGCGGTCGCGCCCCGGCGCTGCAGCAGGCGGTGCGCCTTGGGCAGCGCCCAGCAGGGCAGGTTGGTGAACATGTGGTGTTCGCAGTGGTAGTTGACCCAGTAGGGCGCCACCAGGAGGCGTTCGATCCAGCCCGCGTGCGTGGTGCGCGCCTGGCGCAGCGGATCGGCCTCGTTCTGCGCCACCAGCGCATGCTCGGCGATGTTGCGCACGCGGCTCACGAGCGGCAGCCAGGTCGCCATGGGCAGCAGCCACATCAGCACCCACGCCCACCAGCAGCCCGCCAGTGCGAAGGCCAGCAAGCCGAGTCCGTTGCCGATCAGGAAGCGCTTGTCTTTCGCGATCTCGCGGCCGAACGCCCTGAAGGCCGGCTCGCCCGGTGCGCGGTGACGGATGCCCTCGGCGACGTGGCCGAAGCGCTGCTTGTAGAAGGTCTGGCCGCTCAGGTCGCGCACCACCTTGCGCCACATCGAGTCGCGCGTGATCGGGAAGGGCGCCGACAGCACGAGGTCCGGGTCTTCGGTCTGCTGCACGAAGCGGTGGTGCTGCAGGTGATAGGGCCGGTAGTCGCGCAGCGTGTACGAGCACAGCCAGTGGCCCACCCAGTCGTTGACCTTGCGGTTGCGGTGCAGGCCTGCGTGCGCCGCGTCGTGCATGAGGATGAAGAGCCCCAGCTGCCGCGCACCGACGACCGGCACCATGAGCGGAAGGGTCCATGGCCACACGATGCCCACGAGCATCGCGGCGCCGATCACGCCCCAGCAGTGCGCCACCAGCCACAGGCCTCTCCACGACGAGCGGCGGGTGAGCGATTGCCACTCCTCGGGGGTGAAGAAGTCCTCGGGTTGGGCGCGGGGTGCGACGGCCATCGGGCCAGTATGCGCGGAAGGCCGCGCCAGATCACGCGTAGTTCCCCGGTGCAGGGAACGAGGCCCTTCGGCCTACTTGTCGATGATCTTGCGGGCGAAAAGCTCGAGGTAATCCATGAGTCGCTCGGCACCTGCAATTGCCGCCGCCTCGTCGCCGGTCGCGATGCCCTGCGCGAGTTCGAGGTGTGCATTCGCGCCCTCGACGATCTCGCCTTCATGCTGGTACGCGTACCAGAAGCGCCGGCACTGCACGATGGGCGGGATCACCGCCTTCACGGCCGAATCGTTGTGGCTCGCCTGGTGGTTGACGAGGTCGAGCGCGTGGTCGGCGCGCATGTAGTCGGTCAGGTCGCCGCGGCCCGCGGCCTCGACCATCAGCTCGGCGCAGCGCACGATTTCCTTGCGCTGCAGCGCGGTCGCGCGGCGCGCCGAGCAGGCCGCGATCAGCCGCTCGAGCACGCGCCGGGTCTGGATCACGTCGAGGTGGTCGGCCAGGTCGATGGCCGACACCAGGAGGCCGCGGCGCGGCTGCTGCACGATGAGCCCGATCGACACCATGCGCATCAGCGCCTCGCGCACCGGCGTGCGGCCGAGGCCGGTGCGCTCGGCGAGGTCGGCTTCGACGATCTGGCTGCCGGGCTCCAGCTGCATGGTGGAGAGCAGCGTCTCGATGGCGTCGTAGGCCACGTCGGCGGCGCGGCGCTTGGGCGGGGGGCGGGGAGCGGTCTTCGGGGCGGCCATGGGTTTCTTCTTCTGCTTGGGCCTCATTGTCGGCCCGTATCGGGGCTCGCGAGACCGGCCAGTGTCGCGATGCGCACCGGCAACAGCGGCGGGCGGGGCGCGGGCGGCGTCCAGCCGAAGAGGAACTGCGCCGCATCGCCGCACACGCGGCCCTGGCAGGCGCCCATGCCGCAGCGGCGATGGAGCTTGGCGTCGGTCCAGCCGGTGCAGTCCGCGAGCGCGGAGAAGGGCACGTCTTCGCAGCGGCACACGAGGGTGTCGGGCTGGGGCATCTGGCGGATTTCGGGGGACAGCGCGAAGCTGCGGTGCAGCTGTGCGGCGAAGGCATCCCAGCGGGCGCGCTCGTTTTCGTGCTGCTTCGCTGCGCGTTCGTTACCGATGGCTGCGTAGCCAGCGATGGTGCCCTGCGCGAGGGCGCGCTCGCTGCCGCCGAAGCCGGTGCATTCGCCGGCTGCGTAGATGTCGGGCAGGCTGGTGAGCTGGCGTGTATCGACCGCCAGTGCCTGCGCGCCGGCGCCTTCGGGTGTGAGGGCGCAGCCGAGCATGCGGCCGAGCTGCGTGTTGGGCGTGAGGCCGAAGCCGCAGGCCACGCGGTCGCACGCGATCTCCATCTCGCGATCACCTTGCAGAAGTCGGACCGACTCGACCTGCGTGCTGCCCTGCGCCGACACGATGCGCGACGCGGTGCGGTACTGAGGATCGGCCAGCGTCACAGATTGCGCGGCCTTGCCCGGCCAGCGCCAGAGACTCGCAGCGAAACCCGCGACCGCCGCGAACGTGGCTTGCTCCGCGACGCGCACGACCTTCGCGCCCGCCGCACGCGCAGTCGCCGCGGCGGCGAGCAGCAGAGGCCCGCTGCCCGCGATCACGATGCGCTCGCCTTCGACGGGCAAGCCCGCCTTGATGAGCGCCTGCAAGCCGCCTGCCCCCGTCACGCCGGGCAGCGTCCAGCCCGGGAAGGGCAGCAGCAGCTCGCGTGCGCCGGTGCAGAGGATCAGTTTCTTCCACTGCAGGCGCCAGCCGCGTTCGGCGTCTTCCAGCAGCAGTTCGTTGCGCGAGAGCGCCGCGACGACGCGCGTGCCGCTGCACACGCGGATGTTGGCRTGGCGTTCGAGCGCGCCGCGCCACTTGCGCGCGGCCGGCGGCAGCGTTGCGCCGGGACCGTCGCGCCAGATCTGTCCGCCGGGCGCGGGGTTGTCGTCGATCACGACGATCGATGCGCCGCTGGGCGCGGCCGCCACCGCCGCGGCCATGCCGGCAGGACCCGCGCCGACGATCAGCAGGTCGCAATGTTCCAGCGTCATGCCAGTCACTCGGAGGTCTCCACGCGCATGCCTTCGGCGCAGACGGTCTGGCAGGCGAGCCTGCGCCGGCCGTCGATCAGCACGCGGCATTCCTGGCAGACGCCCATGCCGCAGAAGGGCGCGCGCGCCTGTCCGGTGACGGAGGTGCGGGCCACGCCCATGCCGCCGGCCACGCGCAGCGCGGCGGCGACCGAGCTGCCGGTTTTCACGCGGACCAGGTTGCCGTCGATGTGCAGCAGGGTATGGCCGCTCATGCCGTCTCCAGCAGGCCGCGCGGCGCATACGGCGCCGCGTCGAATTCGGGTACGGCACCGGTCATCAGCGCCGCGAGCAGGTGCGCGCTGCCCGGCGCGGTGGTCACGCCCAGGCCTTCGTGGCCGACGGCGAGCCAGAGCCTGTCGCGCCACGGGTGCTTACCGAGCAAGGGCAGTCCATCGGGCGTCGCGGCACGCATGCCAGTCCACGAACGAACGGCGTTGAGGTTCGCGAGCCCCGGCAGGTAGTCCAGCGTGCGCTGCAGCATGCGCGCGAGCATCGGCGCTTCGACGGCAGGATCGGTCGTGTCGAACTGGCGCGAAGAGCCGATCAGCAGTTGCCCCGTCGGCCGCGGCTGCACGTTGAACGCGACCGAGTCGCCGTCGCTGTGGTGTGCGCTGGTCACGTAGCCGAGCTCGACGAGCTGGTGATGCACCGTGCCCGGATAGCGGTCGGTGATCAGCAGGTGGCCTTTCTTCGGGCGAATAGGAAGTTCGGGGCAGAGCGTCGTCGCCTCGATGCCATTGGCCAGCAGGGTCTGCGGGGCGTTGCGCCGGCTGCCGTCCGCGAGCCGCAGCGTGCCGTCGTCTTCGATCGCATCGACCTTCGCGTGCTCGACGCGGATCGAATCCCCGCCCTGGCCGAGCAGCCAGCGCGCCGCATTCGGCGCATAGAGGATGCCGTCGCCCGGCACTTCGAGCGCACCCGCCAGGCCTTTGCGCAATGCGGGCTCGGCACGTGCCAGCGTGGCCGCATCGAGCAGGCGACTTTCGATGCCGTGCTCGCGCAGCCGCTGCTGCTTGCGCTCGGCCTCGGCCATTTCTTCTTCGTTCGCGGCGATCCAGAGCGTGCCGCAGGCGCTGTACGCGCAGTCCTGGCCCATGTGCGGCGCGAGCGCGCGCCATCGCGCTGTCGAATCGCGGCTCAGCGCGAGCTCGGCGGGGTTGTCGTCCATCACCACGAGGTGCCCCATGCCGGCCCCGGTGGCGCCGCCAAGGCGCGCATCGAGCACCAGCACCCGACGGCCGGCTTGCGCCAGCGCATGCGCGCAGGCGGCACCGACGATGCCCGCTCCGATGACGATGACGTCCGCGTCCATGCCTACGGTCGGATTCCCCACCCGAAAGGATCGTCGTCTTCGATCAGCAGCGTGGCTTCGGCGCTGATGTGCGCGCGGCCGCGCAGGGTCGGAATGACCTTGCCGTCTTCGATCGCGTAGCTGGCTTCGAAGCGGCTGCCGATCACGCTGGCCTGCGTCCACACCTCGCCCGGCGCGAGCTTGCCGTCGGCCGCGAGGCAGGCGATCTTGGCGCTGGTGCCGGTGCCGCACGGCGAGCGGTCGTAGGCGTTGCCGGGGCACAGCACGAAGTTGCGGCTGTCCGCGCCTTCGCTGTCGTTGGCGAAGAGTTCGATGTGGTCGATCTCCGCGCCCCCGGCGCCCGTGATGCCCTGCGCCGCCAGCGCGCGGCGCAATGCGGCGGTGTAGCCGGTCAGCGCTGCGAGGTTGTCGCTCGCCACGCGCTGGCCGTGTTCGCTCACCAGGAAGAACCAGTTGCCGCCCCAGGCCACGTCGCCGTGCACGGTGCCATGGCCGGGCATTTCCACTGCCACCTGGTGCAGATGCCGATGGGCCGGCACGTTGCGCACGCTCACCGAGCCATCGGCATGCAGCGTGGTCGTGACCGTGCCCACGGGCGTCTCGATCCGGTGCTCGCCCACGCCGATGCGCCCGATGTGCGCGAGGCTTGCGACCAGCCCGATGGTGCCGTGGCCGCACATGCCGATGTAGCCGGCGTTGTTGAAGAAGATCACGCCCGCGGCGGCATCGGGCGACACCGGCTCGCACAGCAGCGCGCCGACCACGACGTCGCTGCCGCGCGGCTCCAGCACGGTGGCCGCGCGCCATTTGTCGTGCCGTTCGGCCAGCAGCGCGCGGCGCTCGGCCATGCTGCCGCTGCCCAGATCGGGAAACCCGCCGATCACAAGGCGCGTGGGCTCGCCGCCCGTGTGCGAATCGACGATCTGGATGCGTTGCATGTCTTCGGACTCAGTAGCTGGCCAGGGGAACAGGGGCTGCGTTCTTGAAGGTGAACACCGTGATCGGCGCCTGCTTCATGTTGCCCTTGTCGTCGTAGCTGTAGGTGGCGGCCACGCCCTTGTAGGTCGTCTTGTAGAGCTCGGCGCCCACCTTGTCGGGGTCGATGGAGTTGGCCTTCTGCATCGACTCGCCGATGAACAGCACCTGGTCGTAGTACGAGGCGGCGTACGCATCGGCATCGGCGTTGAAGCGCGTCTTGAACTTCGCCTTGAAGGCCGGGCCGCTCTGCGCCTTCTCGAGGATGGAGCCGCCTTGCGCACAGAACACCAGGTCGTTGACGGCATCGCCGCCGAGCTTGCCGGTGGCCGGGCTGCAGACGGTGTCGCCGCCCAGCAGCTTGCCGGGCACGGCGAGCTGCTTCATCTGGCGCGCCATGGGTGCGGCCTGCGGCGCATAGCCGCCGAAGAAGATCGCTTCGGGCGCCTTGGCCTTCATGTTGGTCAGGATGGCGGTGAAGTCCACGGCCTTGTCGGTGGTGAACTCCTGCCCGACCACCGTGAGGCCCTGCTTCTTCGCTTCCTTGGTGAACTCTTCCGCGAGGCCCTGGCCGAAGGCGGTGCGGTCGTCGATCACGCCAACCTTGGTGACCTTGAGCACCTTGGCTGCGTACACCGCCATGCTGGATCCGATCTGGTTGTCGCTCGCGATGATGCGGTACAGGTTCTTGTAGCCGCCTTGCGTGACCTTCGGGTTGGTGCCCACGGTGGAGACCATGGTGCCGCCATCGCTGTAGATGCGCGAGGCCGGAATGGCCACGCCCGAGCAGTACGGCCCCATGACGAACTTGACGCCGTCGTCCACGAATTTCTGCGCCACGCTCACGCCGGTCTTGGCATCGCACTGGTCGTCTTCCGACACCAGCACGAACTTGAGCGTCTTGCCGCCGACGGTGATCTTCCTGGCATTGAGTTCCTCGACGGCGAGGCGCACGCCGTTTTCATTGTCCTTGCCCGCGAAGGCGTTGGGGCCCGAGAGAGGACCGCTGTGGCCGATCTTGACCACCTGCTCCTGCGCATGCGCCTGGCCTGCAACGGCGAGGGCCACGAGTCCGACGAGACTGAAAAAGGGAACCATGCTTGCTTTTGTCTTCATGCTTCTTCCTAGGTTGGGGACAATGAAAAGAGCGGTTATTACACGACCGACTGGTACTGCGCAGGCCGCGTGGCGAGCGCCTTCCTGACGACCGCTTCGATGAAGGCGCGCTCCTCGCCGATCAGCGGCAGGCGCGGACGGCGCATGTGCTCGGAGCCCACGCCSACCAGCACGTCGATGAGCTTCAGGTTCTGCACCAGCTTGGTCGACACRTCCAGGTGCAGCATCGGCGTCATCCACTGGTAGAGCTTCAGCGCCTCGGCGAATTTGCCCGCCTTCATCAGGTCGTACAGCGCCACCGTCTCGCGCGGGAAGGCGCAGCCCACRCCGGCCAGCAGGCCGTCGGCGCCCAGCGCCAGGCCTTCGTAGGCCAGGTCGTCCACSCCCAGGAACAGCTGGTAGCGATCGCCCACCGTGTTGCGCAGGTCCGTGATGCGGCGGATGTTGTCGGTGCTCTCCTTGATGGCCGCGATCCATTCGCAATCCGCCAGCGCCACCATGTGCTCGGGCTTCAGGTCCACGCGGTAGGCCACCGGGTTGTTGTAGACCATGATCGGCTTCTGAGCGGCATTGGCGATGGTGCGCACATTCAGCATGGCTTCGCGCGCATCGGCCACGTAGATCACCGAGGGCATCACCATGAAGCCGGCCACGCCGAGCTTGTTGGCCCCGTCCACGTAGCGCAAGGCTTCGCGCGTGCTGGTCTCCGACACATTGGCCAGCACCGGGATGCGCCCATCGGCGGCTTTCAGGGCGATCTTGGCGACCTGGAGCTTTTCTTCCAGCGTCAGCGTGCTGGCTTCGCCGAGCGAGCCGCAGGTGACCAGGCCGTGGATGCCGTTGCGGATCTGGAAGTCGATGTGGCGGGCGGTGCCCTCGGCGTCGATGCTTTCGTCGGCGTGGAACTTGGTGGTGATGGCGGGGAAGATGCCTTGCCAGCGGGGATTGCTCACGTGATCGCTCCTGGGATGTGCTGTGTGGAAGGGTGGACTTTAAATATATTAACAATATATCGTCAAGATGCCCGCGCTGAATTCCCCCGCTTATTTCATCGGTGTTTGCCCTGCAACCGAAAGGAATAGCGGCGTGACCGGCCGGTATTCGAACGGCCGGCCGGCCGCCCTGATGCCTCAGTCGATCTTCGCGCCCGACGCCTTCACCACCACCCCCATCGCATCCCAATCCGCGCGCAGCAGCTTCTGGAACTCCTCCGCACTCTGGCTGCGCGGCTCCACGCCCAGGCGCTTGAAGCGCTCCTGGATCGCGGGATCGGCCAGCACCTTGTTGGCCGCGACGTTGATCCGCTCGACCTCGGCCTTGGGCGTGCCGGCCGGTGCGAGCAGGCCGATCCACGAATCGAAGGCATAGCCCGGCAGGCCGCTTTCGGCCACGGTCGGCAGCTTCGGCAGGAAGGGGCTGCGCGTTTGGCCGGTGGAGGCGAGCAGCTTGATGCGCGCGTCGTCCTGGAAGCCGATCACGCCGATGCTCGACGAGATCACGGCCTGCACGCGGCCCGCGAGCACCTCGTTGACGGCCTCGCCGGTCGACTTGGTCGGGATGTGCGTCATCTGCAGCCCGGCCTTCGCGAGGAAGGACGCCATTGCAAGGTGCGTGGCGCTGCCGTTGCCGGCTGAGGCGTAGTTGTACTTGCCGGGGTTGGCCTTGACCTCCTTGATGAAGTCGGCCGTGCTCGACACATTGAGGCCGCTGGCCACCGCCAGCACATAGCCCGCATTGCCGACGTTGGCCACGCCGACGAAATCCTTCAGCGGGTCGTAGCTCAGCTTGTTGTACAGAAAGCCCGCGATGTTGTGGCTCGCGGCCGCCAGCACCAGCGTGTTGCCGTCGGCCGGTGCGCGCGCCACGAGGGCCGCGCCCACGGTGCCGCCCGCGCCCGCACGGTTCTCGACGATGGCGCTGGCATTGAGCGCCGCGCCCAGCTCGGCGTTGAAGGCGCGTGCCACCGTGTCCTGCACGGCGCCGGTGCCGAAGGGCACAATGATGTGGATCACGCGTTGCTGCGCGTAGGCCGGTGCGATGGCGCCGAGCACCGTCGCGGCTGCAAGCGCGGTCAGTGCGCGTCGGGTGAGCAGGGTGGAGGTCATCGGGGTGGCCACTTTCTTCGTCATCGTCAACAGTGAAAAATTCAGGGCCCCGACGGCAGCCAGCGCTGCACCAGCTTCACGAAGTAGCTGGCACCGATCGGGATGATCTCGTCGTTGAAGTCGAACGAGGTGTTGTGGATGATGCAAGGGCCGGGCCCGTGGCCATCGAGCCGGTGGTCGCCGTCGCCATTGCCGAGGAAGGCATAGCAGCCGGGCCGCGCGAGCAGCATGTGGGCGAAGTCTTCGGCCCCCATCACGGCAGGGAAGTTGTCGGTGACCATGTCGTCGCCCACCACTTCGCGCATCACGCCGGCGGCAAAGCGTGCTTCGGCTGGATGGTTCACGGTCGGCGGCGAGGAGCGGTTGAAGTACACCTCGGCCGTGCAGCCGTGCGCCGCCGCCACGCCCGCAGCCACCTCGCGCAGGCGTGCCTCGATCTTGTCGATGGCCTCGATGGAAAAGGTGCGGATCGTGCCACCGACCGTCGCCACATCGGGAATCACGTTCGGTGCATCGGAGCCTTGCAGCTGCGTGACCGCGAGCAGCGCGCGCTCGGTGCTCGGAATGGTGCGCGGCACGATGGTCTGCAGCTGCTGCGCCAGCGTGACCACCGCCGCCACCGGGTCGATGCCGGTGTGCGGCATCGAGGCATGCGTGCCGCGGCCGTGCAGCGTGATCCTGTAGGTGTTGCTCGACGCCATCAGCGCGCCTTCGTTGAGCGCGAAGCGGCCCACATCGCCGACGGGGAAGTTGTGCAGCCCGAACACCGCGTCGCACGGGAAGCGCTCGAACAGGCCGTCCTGGATCATCTTCTTCGCGCCGGCCTTGCCCATCTCCTCGGCGGGCTGGAAGATGAAATGCACGGTGCCGTCGAAATCGTCGGGCCCTTGCTGCGACAGATGCCATGCGGCGGCCAGCAGCATGGTGGTGTGGCCGTCGTGCCCGCAGGCGTGCATGCGGCCTGGGTTGGTCGACTTGTGGGCGAAGTCATTGGCCTCGTGCAGCGGCAGCGCGTCCATGTCGGCGCGCAGGCCGATGGTGCGCGAGCCCTTGCCCTTGCGCAGCACGCCGACCAGGCCGGTGCCGGCGATGCCGCGGTGCACCTCGATGCCCCATTCAGTGAGCAGGTTCGCGACCTTCTCGGAGGTGCGGTGCTCTTCGAAGCCGAGTTCGGGGTGGGCGTGGATGTCGCGCCGGATGTCGACGAAGCGGGCGACATTGGCGAAGGAGTCGACGATGTTCATAAGGCGGCCGTGGGGGCGAGAGTCGTTCGAAGCGAACGATTCTGGCGCAGCCCGCCTCCGCGTGCGGCTCAGTGGTTGATCAGCAGGGTTTTCCCGTCTCTGGCCGTCTGCGCCAGGCCCGCGATGGCGGCGGCGAAATCTTCCAGCGGGTGGCGCCGCGCCGGCGCGAGCAGCGCGGGCTGGCTGCGCACCAGTTGCCACAGCGTGTCGCTCGCGGCGGCCATCTGCTGCTGCGTCAGCCGGTTCAGGTAGCCGTCGATGCCGAAGCCCTGCCAGCGCAGGTTGCGGTAGAGCAATGTCGAGGCCTGGATCTCGAAGGGCCGGTCGTCGAGCACGCCGTAGGAAAGCACGGTGGCACCGGGTGCGGTCACGGCGATGAGGTCGAGCGTCGACGGGCCGCCCACGGCGTCGAGCACGGCCTGGAAGCCGCCGGCCGGCGCCACCGCCTGCAGCACCGAGGCCAGCGTGTCGCCGCTCGCCTGCGCAGCGCCGGCATCGGCATCCGTGGCACGCCATGCCCGGTAGCCCGGCGCCGACGTGTCCACGCCGGTGCGGGCCGCGAGCGTGAGCGAATAGCCCTGTGCCACCGCCAGCGCCACCAGCAGGCGCGACACCGCCGACTCGCCCGCCGTGGCCAGCACCTGCGCGCCGCGCGGAATCGACGCCGTGTCGAGGAGGCCCCAGGCGGTCAGCGGGTTGAGCGGAAATTGGCAGGCCAGTTCGTCACCGATGTCGTCCGGCACGGCATACACGCGCGACAGCGGCGCCACGGCGAAATCGGCCCAGGCGCCGGGGCTGCGAAACGCCACGCGCCGGCCGATCCAACCGCCTTCGACACCGGCGCCCACGGCATCGACCACGCCGACGCCATCGAAGCCCCCGACCTGCGGGAACTGCGGCTGCACGCGGTAGCGGCCCGCCACGAAGAGCAGGTCGGCGGGCTGGATGACGCGCGCCGACAAGCGCACGCGAAGCTGCCCCGCCGCAGGCGTGGGCCGCGGCGCGGTGCCCCAGCGCAGCACCTCGGCCGCGTCGCCGGCACGGTCGAAGACAACGGCGTTCATGGAGGGAGCGGAGACGGTCGAGGACATGGCGGGCTTTCCGGGCGGATGAGTGAATGAATGAGCCTTCATTGGATATTCATGCGCGGCTACCAGCAATAGACCAACGTGCACAGCACTCATGCATTCAGCGCACTAAACTGCGCCGCATGGTTTCACCCGCTTCCACCACCGCCGTCGCACTGGAGGCCACGCACCTCGACGAGGTTCTGGCCTTCGTGGCCGTGGCCCGCTCGGGCAGCTTCTCGGCCGCGGCGCGCGGCCTGTCGCGCGATGCCTCGACGGTCTCGCGCCGCATCGCCGCGCTCGAGCGCCGGCTCGGCGTGCGGTTGATCCAGCGCACCACGCGCCAGCTCGCGCTGACCGAGGCCGGCACCGGCTACCTCGCGCGCATGGGGGCGGTGCTCGACGAGATCGTGCTGGCCGACGCCGAGGTGTCCTCGCGCGGCACCCACCCGCAAGGGCTGCTGCGCGTGGCCCTGCCGCGCACCTACGGGCGCATGTGGGTCGCGCCGCTGCTGCCGCGTTTCATGCAGCGGTTTCCACAGGTGCGCATCGATGCGCGCTTCTCCGACCAGTACACCGATCTGGTGGGCGAGGGCTTCGACGTGGCAGTGCGCCTGGGCGCGCTCAAGGACAGCAGCCTGGTGGCGCGCAAGGTGCGCGACGTGCAGCGCCGGCTCTATGCCGCGCCGGCCTACCTGCGCGCGCACGGCGTGCCCTTGATACCGCAAGACCTGCTGCGCCACCGCTGCCTGGGCTTTGCGGGCTACGAGCGTGGCGCCGAATGGGTGCTGCACAGCGGCAAAAGCAAGGTGGCCTTGAACGTGCCGCTCGCGCTGCATTCCGACGACGCGGATTCGCTGATGACCGCCGCCGGCGCAGGCGCCGGCATCGTGCTGGCCACCGACTGGCTGGTGACCGGCCATACCGCCGGCCGCAAGCTGCGGCCGGTGCTTCCGGCATGGGACGTGGGCGAGCGCAGCGCGATCTACGTCGTCACGTCGTCGGCGCGTTTCCTGCCGGCAAAGACGCGCGTCTTCATCGACATGCTGATGGCCGAACTGCCGCGTTAGAGCCCGGCCAGCACCGCGTCGAGCGTGTCGACCAGCAGGTCGGCGTTGGCTTCGGAGAACACCAGCGGCGGGCGGATCTTCAGCGTGTTCGCATGTTCGCCGGTGGCGCTGAGCAGCACCTGCCGCTCGCGCAGCCCGTTGACGACGCGCACCGTTTCCGCGGTGGCGGGCGTGCGCGCGCGGCGGTCCGTCACCAGCTCCAGGCCCACGAACAGGCCGGCACCGCGCACGTCGCCGATCAGCGCGTGGCGCTCGGCGAGCTTCGCGAGCCCGGCGCGCAGATGGCGGCCGACACGCTGCGCATTGGCCATCAGGCCCTCGCGCTCGATCACGTCGAGCACGGCCATGCCGGCGGCCATCGACACCGGGTTGCCGCCGAAGGTGTTGAAGTAGCGGCACTCGCGGCCGAACGCGGCCAGCACCTCCGGGCGCACCGCCAGCCCGGCCAGCGGATGGCCGTTGCCGAGCGGCTTGCCCATGGTCACGATGTCGGGCACCAGGCCCTCGTGGCGCGTGAAGCCCCAGAAGGCATCGCCGGTGCGCCCGAGGCCGGGCTGCACTTCGTCGGCGATGAAGATGCCGCCGGCTTCGCGGATGGCAGCTACAGCCTCATTCAGGAAACCCGCAGGGTCGGTGAAGATGCCGTCGCTCGAGAACACGGTGTCGACCATCAGCGCGGCCGGTTGCAGGCCATGGGCCTGCAGGTCGGCAATGGCGGCGCGCACGCCGGCGGCGAAGGCCTTGCCCTGCTCCTCGGCCGGCACGCGATAGCTGTCCGGCGGCGGCACCGTCCGCACCGCCTTGCCGAGCTGCACGAAGCGCCCGAGCGAGGGCGAGGCCTGCGCGATCGACTCGGTCACGCCGTGGTACGCGAAGCGCGTGACGATCAGGCCTTCGGCCTTGGTGTGGGCCTTGGCGATGCGCATCGCGAGGTCGTTGGCCTCGCTGCCGGTGCAGGTGAACATCGCATGGCCGAGCGCGGGGGGCATGGTGGCCAGCAGGCGCTCGGCGTAGTCGAGCACGCCCTCGTGCAGGTAGCGGGTGTGGGTGTTGAGGACGCCGGCCTGCCGCGCGATGGCCTCCACCACGTGCGGATGGCAGTGCCCCACCGACGCGACGTTGTTGTACGCATCGAGATAACGCTTGCCGTCTGCATCGTCGAGCCACACGCCTTGGCCGCGCACCGGGTGCAGCGGTGCCTCGTAGAACAGGCGGTAGGCCGGGCCAAGCAGGCGCGCGCGGCGCGCCAGGAGCGATTCTTCTTCAGGCATGTTCGTGGCTCTCGTTCATGCCGCAGGCGCGCCGGAACGCGCGGCTGGCGGCGTCGTTGCCGATGCGGTCGCAAGCCTGCAGGCGGGCCCACGACAGCGGGTTGTTGCGCAGCAGATAGGCCGCGTTGTCGGGATGGCGCGCGGCACGCCAGCCGCTGATCGCGACCACCATCACCAGCCGCGCGGTGATGAGCGTGAACAGCACGTCGATCTCTTCGCGCGCCAGCGGCAGCACCGCGTGGTACGCCGCGACGAAGGGCACGATGCCGGCCAGTGCATCGCCCGCCGGATCGAGCTGGTAGGCCGCGGCCACCGCCAGGTCGTCGATCAGCGGTGCACGCACCATGTCGCCGAAATCGAGGACGCCGGCGATGCGGTCGGTGTCGCCGGGGTCGACCAGCACGTTGTAGATGTTGAAGTCGTTGTGGATGGGCTGCGTGCGCAGGCCCGCGAGCACCGGCTTGGCATCGCGCTCGAACCGGTCGAGCGAGCGCTCCGCCAGCGCGCGGCGCGCCGGGTCGGCGATGTGCTGGAGCAGGCCACGCACGCTGTCGGCGCGCTGGATGTCCCAGGGCAGCGCCAGCGCGCCGGCCGGGTGGTCGAAGCCGCGCAGCGCGAGGTCGAGCCGGGCCAGCGTGCGCGCGAGGTTCAGTTGCTGCGTTGAAGTGCGCGGCGCCTCGGGCATGGGCAGGCCCGGCAGGTAGCTGAACAGGCGCGTCACGCGCGGCAGGCCATCGCCCGGGTCGCTCAGGAATGAAGACTGCCCATCGCGCGTGGGCACGATGCGTTGCACCGGCAGTTCCGGATCGGCACCCGCGATATGCAGCAGCGCCTGGGTCTGGAAATCCGCCACCAGCGGCGTTTCGGACGGGTGCGAGATCTTCAGCATGAAGCGCTCGCCGGTGCGTGCCGATTCGAAGCGGTAGTTGCGGTCGCGTTCGCCGGTCAGCGGCCGCATCTCGCCTTCGATGCCGTAGTGGCGCAGCGCGAGTGCGCGCACCCAATCGGCGTCTAGCTCCGGAGAGCCTTCACTCAGCACCTCGTCGTCGAATCCGGCCGCCACTGTCATGCGCCGCCCGCGAAGCCGCGCAGCGCGCTGGCGAGGTTGGGCCCCAGGTCGTCGGACAGGTAGCCGCCTTCCTGCACCAGCACAGTCGGCAGGCCGAGGCCGGCGATCTCGGTGAGCAGCTGCGCGAAGCCAGGCGTCGTGATCTTCATGCCCTTGTAGGGATCGCGCTCGTGCGTGTCCAGGCCCAGCGCCACCACCAGCGCACCGGGCGCGAAGGCGCGGATGCTCTGGCAGGCGTCGCGCAGGGCCGGCAGGTAGCCGTCGATGTCGGTGCCCAGCGCGAGCGGCTTGTTGATGTTGTAGCCCAGGCCCGCGCCCTCGCCGCGCTCGTGCGCGTAGCCGGTGAAGAAGGGCGTGAAGTTGCGCGGATCGCCGTGCAGCGAGATGGTCAGCACGTCGGCACGGCGATAGAAGATGCCCTGCGTGCCGTTGCCGTGGTGCACGTCGATGTCGAGGATGGCCACGCGGTCGTGCGCCGCGCGCAGCTGCTGCGCGGCGATGGCGGTGTTGTTGAGGTAGCAGAAGCCGTTGGCGCGGTCCGCGTACGCATGGTGGCCCGGCGGACGGCACAGCGCATAGGCCGCGTGTTCGCCCTGCAGCACCAGTTGCGCCGCATGCGTGGCCACGTGGGCCGAGGCCACGGCCGCCTCCCAGGTGTGCGCGCCGATGGAACAGGCGTTGTCGCCCATGTGGTAGCCGGCCTGCCCGACCACGCTCTCCGGATAGGAGCAGGGCTCGCCCGGAAAGGGATGGATGTTGGGCATGACCTCGTCGGACGGATCGTCCAGCAGCCGCCAGCGCGCGTACGCCGTCTCCAGGAAGCGCAGGTACTCCGGCGTGTGGATCGCGGCGCGCGGGCCGGGGCCGAAGTCTTCGCCCGCGATGACCTCGTGGCCGTCCTGCTCGACCGCCGACAGCAGACGGAAGGCCCGCTCGGGCTGCTCGTTGCTGCGCTTCAGGCGGCCGCGCACCATGAAGAGCTGCGGGTCGTGGTCCTTGTGCACATCGCTGTAGACGATCTTCATCGCGCGGATCCTTGCGTGGAAGTAGGGGTGGAGGTGGGTTGGGATGCCGTGCCGTGCTGCTTCACGAACAGCGCGCGCACCTGCTGCCACGCATCGTCCAGGTGCTCGCGCATGGCGAGGCGGGACGCATCGACGTCGCGGCTCTCCAGCGCATCGACGATCGGGTAGTGCGTGTTGGCCATCGTCTCGGGGTCGTGGTAGACCGCGTCGATGAGCGCGATGATCATCTGCATCTCGGTCTGCGTGTTCGAGAACATGCGGTGCAGGTGGGCATTGCCCGAGAGCTCGCTGATCAGCGTGTGAAACGCGAGGTCGGTCGCGATGCGCACGTGCTGCGGCTGCGTGGGCGCGTCGCGCACCATGGCATCGACCAGCGCGCGCAGCCGCGCCAGGCCCGCGTCGTCGGCCTTGCGGCAGGCCAGCTCGACCGAGGTCATCTCCAGGCTCAGGCGCACTTCGAACAGGTCGTCGATTTCCTGGACGCTGATGGTGCGCACCGCGAAGCCGTGGCGCGGCCGCGCCACCAGCACGCCCTGGCGTTCGAGCCGGCGCGCGGCCTCGCGCACCGGGGCGCGGCTCACGCCCATGCGGCGCGCGATCTCGGCCTCCACGATGCGGCTGCCGGGCGCGAGATGCCCTTCGACGATGGCGCGGGTCAGCTGCGCCTCGACCAGCCCGACCAGGTCGGGCGCCTCGACGGACTCGAAAACGGCACTGTCGGAAGGGGAGGAGAAAGCCATGTTGTTTTGTCTCGTTATGTGAGAGGAAGCGGGAGGCTATTTTTCACCGGCCGCCGCGCGAGGTAGACGCCCGCCGCCACGATCAATGCAATGCCCGCCATCGCCAGCCCGTCGGGCGGCCTGTGGAACCAGAAGGTGCTGAAGGCCACCGCGAGCAGCAGCTGGAAGTAATTGAGTGGCGCCAGCGTGGCGGCCTCGACGCGCTCGAACGCGGCCAGCAGCAGCCATTGCGCGAGGCCGCTGCAGGCGCCACCCGCGAGCAGCAACAGCACGGCGCCAACGGCGGGCCGCTCGGCCGGCAGGAAGAAGGGCGCGGGCAGCGCCGTGACGACAAGGCACACCACCGCGGTGTAGGCGTACTGCACCGGGCTCGCGACCAGTCCCGCAAGACGTCGCGTGAGCAACTGGAAGATCGCATAGCAAACCGCCGACACCGCCATCAGCACCGTGCCCAGCCACGGCAGGTTGCCACCGGGCCGCACGATCAGCAGCATGCCGGCAAAGCCCACGCTCACCGCCACCCACTGGCTGCGCCGCACCGATTCGCCGACCAGCCACGGCGACAGCGCCACCATCAGCAGCGGCGCTGTGAAGTAGATGGCGGTGGCCTCGGCCAGCGGCATCCAGATCAGCGCCGTCATGAAGCAGGTGGCCACCGTCGCGAGCATGGTGCCGCGCAGCAGCAGCAACTTCTTCTGCGGCGCGCGCCAGATGCGCAGGTCGCCATGGCGCAGCAGCATGGCAAAAGCGATGCAGATCACCGACAGGTAACGCATCACGTTGATGAACGGCGCCGGGTAGAACTGCAGCATGTACTTGCAGAAGGCGTCGTAGCTCGCAAAGGCCATCAGCGCGCAGAAGAACAGCGCGACGCCGGTGCTCTTGGCGCCCGGCGGGCGCAACCCTATGGCGGCGCTTGCCGTGTTCACGCCAGCGAGGCCTCGAAGCGGACCATCGCGCGGTCGAAGCGCTCGAACATCTCGTCGACCTGCGCGGCCGTGATGACGAGCGGCGGGCAGAAGGCCACGGCATCGCCCATGGCGCGCACGATCAGGCCTTCGGCCAGCGCGAGTTCGGCCAGCCGTGCGCCGGCCTTCATCGCCGGATCGAAGGACGTGCGCTTCGCCGGATCGGCTGCGAGTTCGATCGCACCGATCAGGCCCACGCCGCGCACCTCGCCCACATGCGGATGGCCGGCGTAGCGGCGCAGGCCGGCCTGGAACTTCGGTGCCAGCGACTGCACGTGCGCGAGCACCTTTTCGTCTTCGTAGATGCGCAGCGTTTCGAGCGCCACCGCGGCGGTCACCGGATGGCCCGAGTAGGTGAAGCCATGGCCGAAGGTGCCGATCTTTCCGCTGTTGGCGGCCACGGCCGCATGCACCTTCTCGGACACCATGACGGCCGAGATCGGCACATAGCCCGACGACAGGGCCTTGGCGGCCGTGAGGATGTCGGGCCGCAGGCCGAAGGTGGTGGAGCCGAACATCTCGCCGGTGCGGCAGAAGCCGCAGATCACCTCGTCGGCGATCAGCAGCACCTCGTACTTGCGCAGCACGGCCTGCACCTTCTCGAAGTAGGTGGCGGGCGGCACCAGCACGCCGCCGGCGCCCATCACCGGCTCGGCGATGAAGGCGCCCACGGTGTCGGGCCCTTCGGCCAGGATGCGCTGCTCCAGCGCATCGGCCAGCCGGGTGGCGAAGGCCTCTTCGGTTTCGCCGGGCTCGGCGTAGCGGTAGTGGTGCGGACACTCGACGTGCAGGATGCGGTCGATGGGCAGGTCGAAGTCGCGGTGGTTCGTGACGAGGCCGCTCAGGCTGGCCGCCGCCACGGTGACGCCGTGGTACGCATTGCGGCGCGAAATGATCTTCTTCTTGTCAGGCTTGCCGATGGCGTTGTGGTAGTACCAGACCAGCTTGACGGCGGTGTCGTTGGCCTCGGAACCCGAGTTGGCGAAGAACACTTTCGACATCGGCACCGGTGCCATCGACAGCAGCTTTTCGGCGAGCGCGATGGCGGCGGCGTTGGAGCGGTGGTTGAAGGTGTGATAGCAGGGCAGCGTGTGCAGCGCATCGCTGCCGGCCTTGGCCAGGCGCGCATTGCTGAAGCCCAGCGAGACGCACCACAGGCCCGACATCGCTTCCAGGTAGCGGCGGCCCTGGTCGTCCTCCACGAAGACGCCGTCGCCGCGCTCGATCACGAGCGGGTCGACCTGCGGATGCGCCGCGAGATTGGTGAAGGGATGCAGGTGGGCCGCGATGTCGTTGGCGGCGCGCTCGGCATGCGCCGACTGCAGGGCGGAAGCGGGGATGGATGCGTTCATGGGCCTGTCCGTTTTTTTGGGAGGGAATGCGGGAGGAACACCTCGCGGCTCAATAGCCCCGTTCGAGGTCGACGGCCGTGCGCGGCCGCTCCCCGCGCTGCAGCAGCGCGAGGTTGTGGAGCGTCTGCTGCGCGATCACCGACACGTCGGTGCGGGTGGCGATGTGCGGCGTGACCAGGATGCGCGGGTCGCCCCAGAAGGGATGGTCCGGCGGCAGCGGCTCCTGCGTGAAGGCGTCAAGCGTGGCCGCGGACAGCGCGCCGCGGTCGAGCGCGCGCAGCAGGTCGGCTTCGACCAGGTGCGCGCCGCGTCCGACGTTGATCAGGTGCGCGCCGCGCGGCAACCGTGCGAACAGGTCGGCGTCGAGAAAGCCCTGCGTCTGCGGCGTGAGCGGCAGCAGGCACACCAGCGTGTCGCAGCCCGAGAGGAATTCATCGAGCTGCGCATCGCCGTGAAAGCCCGCGACACCCGGCGGCAGATCGGCCTTGGCACTGCGGCTCCAGCCGCGCACCGAGTAGCCGATGCCGGCCAATGCCTCGGCGCAGGCCAGCCCCAAAGTACCGAGCCCAGCGATACCGACGCGGTGGCGCCCCGGCGGACTCATCGTCTGCTCCCGCCACGCGCCGACGGCCGCGCTCGCCAGGTAAACCGGCATCTGCCGCTGCTGGTGGATCACGGCCCAGCACACGTACGCCCTCATGCCGGTGGCCATCTCGGGATCGACGATGCGGCACAGCGGTAGCGCGCGCGGCAACTGTGGGTCGGCCGTGATGTGGTCGACACCGGCGGCCAGCGATTGCACCAGCTGCAGTTGCGGCAGCTGCGCGAGCAGGCCGTGCGGGGGATACCAGCAGACGGCCGCATCGATCTGGTCGAGCGGGCCGAGGTCTTTGCCCAGACGCAGGTCGATGTCGGGACAGTGCTCGCGGAATGCGGGCGCGAGGTAATGCATGTCGAGCACATCGCTCAGGAGCGCGACACAGGGCATCAGGCCACCTTCGCCTGTGTGTCGGCCTGCCCCGCAAGACGCGGCACCGCGTCGATCAGCTTGCGCGTGTAGGCATGCTGCGGATCGTTCAGCACCTTCTGCGTTTCGCCGTACTCCACGACCTCGCCGCGCTGCATCACCGCGATGCGGTCGCACATCTGGCCGGCCACGCGCAGGTCGTGCGTGATGAACACCATCGCGAGCTGGAACTGCTCGCGCACCTGGGCAAAAAGCTCCAGCACCTGCGCCTGCACCGACACGTCGAGCGCCGACACCGGCTCGTCGGCCACCAGCAGTTCGGGCTGCATCGCGAGCGCGCGGGCAATGCCGATGCGCTGGCGCTGCCCGCCCGAGAACTCGTGCGGATAGCGCTGCGCCGCATCGGCGCCCAGGCCCACGAGCTTCAGCAATTCCATGGCGCGCGCCATCGCCTCGGTCTTGCTCACGCCCTGCGCAATCGGCCCACCCGCGATGGCCGCGCCCACGCGGTGGCGCGGGTTGAGCGAGGCATACGGGTCCTGGAACACCATCTGGATCTTGCCGGCCACGCCGCGCCGGAAGTTCTTGCCCTGCGCGAGCGTGCGGCCCTTGAAGATGATGCGGCCGCTGTCGAAGGGCGCGAGCCCCACCAGGCAGCGCCCGACGCTCGACTTGCCCGAGCCCGATTCACCCACCAGCCCCAGCGTTTCGCCGCGGTGCAGTTCGAAGTTGATGTCCTTGGCGGCCTGCACCGCGCGGCCGCGCTTGAACAGGCCGCCGCTCGAACGGTAGGTCTTGCACAGGTCCTGCACCTGCAGCACGCGGGTCAGGTCGTCGTGCGGCACGGTCTGAGCCTGCCCGTCGGGAATGGCGGCGATGAGCTTGCGCGTGTAGGGATGCTGCGGCGCACTGAGCACCTGCGCAGCGGACCCAGACTCGACCACGTGGCCCGTTTGCATGACCACCACGTGGTCGGCGATTTCGGAGACCACGCCGAAGTCGTGCGTGATGAAGAGCACGGCCGTGCCGCGGCGCTGCTGCAGCTCGCGGATGAGCTTCAGGATCTGCGCCTGCGTGGTGACGTCGAGCGCGGTGGTTGGCTCGTCGGCGATCAGCAGCACGGGCTCGAGTACCAGTGCGCAGGCGATCATCACGCGCTGGCGTTGGCCGCCCGAAAGTCGGAAGGGGTAGGCGTCGATCAGCAGCTCGGGGTCGGGCAGGCCCACGTCGGCCAGCGCGGCGAGGATGCGGCGGCGCTTCTCGGCCGCGGGCACGCTGCCGTGTGCATCGAACACTTCGCCGATCTGCTCGCCGATGCGCATCACGGGGTTCAACGCGGTCATCGGCTCCTGGAACACCATGCCGATGCGCCGCCCGCGCAGCTCGCGCATCTGCGGTTCGGTGAGTTGCAGCAGGTCGTGGCCGTCGAACAGGATGCGGCCCGCCACCGGCGCCACGTGCGGGCGCGGCAAGAGGCCCATGACCGCGTTGGCGATCATCGACTTGCCCGAACCCGATTCGCCGACCACGCACAGCGTCTGGCCCGGCATCACAGACAGCGTGGCGCCTTCGACGGCCAGCGCGCGGTCGGCGCCCGCGGGCAGCGAGATGCTCAGGTCTGCGATTTCGAGAACGGGGTGCAAGGGCTTCATCGGCGTCACGGTGGCGTTCATTTGCCTCTCCCGTCGAGCCGCGTGTTCAGGCCGTCGCTCAGGCCTTCGCCCACGAGGTTGAGCGCGAGCACCGTCAGCACGATGGCCAGGCCGGGGAACAGCGCCATCCACCAGGCCTGGCGCAGCACGGTGCGCGCTGCGCCGACCATGTAGCCCCAGCTCATCTGGTTCGGGTCGCCGAGGCCCAGGAAGCTCAGGCTGCTCTCGAGCAGGATGGCCGTGGCCACCATCAGCGAGGCCATCACGATGATGGGCGACATGGCGTTGGGCAATATCTGCGTGAGGATGATGCGTGGCGTCGACTGCCCCGCGAGCAGCGCGGCCTGCACGAAGTCGCGCTGGCGCAGCGTGAGGAACTCGCTGCGCACCAGCCGCGCGACCGGCGGCCACGAAACGATCGCAATGGCCACGACGATCGACTTGATCGAGGGCTCGAAGATCGCCACCAGCACGATCGCCAGCGCAAAGCTGGGCACCGCCTGGAACAGCTCGGTGAATCGCATCAGCGCCGCATCGATCCAGCCGCCGAAGTAGCCGGCCACCGCGCCCAGCGTGACGCCGATCAGCAGCGCCACGAGCGTGGACACCACGCCGATCAGCAGCGATACGCGCGCGCCATAGACGAGGCCCGAGAGAATGTCGCGCCCCAGTGTGTCGGTGCCCATCAGGAAGCCGGGTTCGGTCCACGGCCGCACGAAGGGCTGCTCCACCATGGCCCAGGGGTCGTTGGTGGCAAGCCAGGGGCCGAGCAGCGCGACCGCGGCCACGATCAGCAGCACGACCATGCCGGCCACTGCCCCTTTGTTGCGGCGGAAGCGCCGCCAGAAAGGACTGTTCATCGTCATGTCAGTTCGATCCGTGGGTCGACCAGCGTGTAGACGAGGTCGGTGATGAGATTGAAGAGCACCGCCATTGCCGCCGTCACCAAGAAGGCGCCGAGCAGCAAGCTGTAGTCGCGCTGCAGCAGTGCGTCGAACATGAGGCGGCCGATGCCGGGCCAGGCGAACACGGTCTCGGTGAGCACGGCGCCGCCGATCATCCCGCCGGCCTGGATGCCCGCGAGCGTGACCACCGGCAGCAGCGCGTTGCGCAGCACGTGGGCGCGCAGGATGCGACCAGGCCGCACGCCCTTGGCGCGCGCCGTCTTCACGAAGTCCATCTGCGCCACCTCGAGCATCGCGGCGCGCGTCATGCGTGCGTAGACGGCCATGTAGAACAGCGCGAGCGTGAGCGCCGGCAGCACCAGGTGCTTGGCCACGTCGAGCGCGAGCGCGAAGCCGGTGGCGCCCGAGCCCACGGTCGAGAGGCCGAAGCCCGGCAGCCATTCGAGCTGCACCGTGAACACCAGCACCGCCATCAGCGCGAGCCAGTAGAGCGGCGTGGCATAGAACAGCAGCGCCACCACGGTGATGCCGCTGTCGACCCAGGTGCCCGCGCGCCGCGCCGACAACGCACCGAGCGTGATGCCGAACAGCAGCGAGAGCACGAAGGCCGTGCCGGTGAGCAGCAGCGTGGCGGGCAGCCGGTCCATGATGAGCTTCAAGACCGGCTGCTGCTGGCGGTACGAGTAGCCGAGGTCGAGCTGCACCACCTTGCCGACGTAGGTGGCGAGCTGCGTCGACAGCGGCTGGTCGAGCCCGAACTGCGCGCGCAGCTGCGCGACGAACTGCGGATCGGACGCGCCGGCCTCGCCGGCCAGCACCGACACCGGATCGCCCGGCGCGGCGCGCACCAGCATGAAGTTGACCGTGGCGATCAGTAGGATCGCCACCAAGCCCTGCAGCACGCGGGTGAGCATGAACTGCGTGCGTTTCATCGGCGGCTCCTTGGTTGCGCGTGCAGGCTTGCCGTCATGCGACCGACGCAGTGCCGAGGCTGTCGTTCAGGCCAATGCCCGAGCTGATGATGTTGCTCAGCTTGCTGCGGTAGAGCGTCGGGAAGTTGAGCTCCAGCATCCAGGCCACCGGCACCTCGTCGAGCAGGATCTTCTGCGCCTGCAGGTAGATGGCCTTGCGCTTCTCGGGATCGGTCTCGCGCGCGCCCGAATCGAACAGCTCGTCGACCTTCGGGTTCGAATAGCCCTCGACGTTGTTGAAGGGCGAGCCCTTGGCGATGTTGGCGGTGGTGTAGTTGCGCGCCACGCCCAGCGCCGGGTCGCCGTACTGGTAGACGTAAGTGAAGGCGAGGTCGTAGTCCCAGTCGTTGAGGCGCTGGTTCCAGCCGGCCACGTCGGTGGCGGTCATCTCGACCTTGATGCCGGCCTGCGCCAGGTTCTGCTTGAGGATCTCGGCCTGCCGCGACCAGGTCTCGCCATAAGGCAGCGGCAGCAGCCGCAGCGTCTCGCCCTTGTAGCCCGATTCGGCGAGCAGCTTCTTGGCCGTCTCGATGTTGCGCGGATACTTGGCGACGTCGGTGCTGTAGAACTTGATGTTGCTGTTGAAGGGGCCGGTCGCCGGCTTGGCAAAGCCCTGCCATGCGATCTTGGCCATGGCCTCGCGGTCGATGGCGAACATCACGGCCTGGCGAAACTTGACGTTGTCCATCGGCGCCTTGCGGTTGTTCAGCCACAGCCACGAATGCGGCGCGAAGAACTCCCAGCCCTTGGTCGTGACCGCGACGCCCGGCAGCTTGGACAGGCGCAGCACGTCGAAGTATTCGACGGCGCCGCCGGGCACCAGGTCGACCTTGCCCGACTCGAAGGCCGCCGCGCGCGAGGCCGCATCGGGAATGACGTGGAAGTACACGCTCTCGACCAGCGGCACGTCCTTGACGTGGTACTTGTCGTTGGCCACGAGTTGGATGTACGAGCCCTTGACCCACTCCTTGAACTTGAACGGCCCGGTGCCGATGGGCGTGGCGTTGGCGGGATTGGTCGCGAAGTCGGTGCCGTCGTAGATGTGCTTCGGGATCATCGGCATGCTGCCGACCTCGAAGATGCCGATGAACGGGCCGAAGGGGTACTTGAGCTTGAACTCGACCGTCAGCGGATCGATGGCCTTGATGCTCTCGACCGAGGCCAGGTTGGCCCGCAGGCGCGCATGCGTCTTGCGCAGGAACACGTCGGCCGAGAACACCACGTCGGCCGAGGTGAAGGGCTTGCCGTCATGCCAGGTGACGCCGGGCTTGAGCTTGAAGGTGTAGAGCGTGCCTTCCTTGTTGACGGTCCACGAAGTGGCCAGCGAGGGCAGCGGGGTGATCTTCTCGTCGTAGCGCAGCAGGCCTTCGTAGATGTTCCCGGAGATCATCTGCGTCGGGCCGTTCTGCGTGATGCCCAGCATCAGCCCCGGCGGCTCGGGCTGGACGACGGCGTTGATCACGCCGCCCTTTTTGCCCGCGGCCAAAAGGTGGAGGGGAACGCCGGCCAGCGTCAGGCCGGCGGTGGCAGCGGCACCCATCTGGATGAGGTTGCGACGTTTCATGAGGGCGAACTCCTTCTGGCTCTTTCGAGGTGGTGGACAGGGTCAGGGGACGGGAGGGAAAAACGAGGGAACGGGTCAGTCGCGGAACGAGGTCGCGGGTGCGGGCTCGATCCGCTGCAGCATCGCGCGCCATTCGCGCGCGTTCGGGTCGGAGTGGCCGGGCAGGTTGCTGCCGCCGCCGGCTTCGTACTGCTGCGCGGTCTTTTCGCAGACCTCGGCCGGCACCGGGTACACCGGCAGGCCGCTCGACTGGATGGCCACCTGCACGCGGCAGGCGCGCTCCAGGTTCAGCATCAGGATGAAGGCTTCCGACACCGTGCGGCCCAGCGTGACGAGGCCGTGGTTGCGCAGGATGAGCGCACGGGCCGTCGGGCCCAGGTCGGCCACCAGGCGCTCGCGCTCCTCGGGGTCGAGCGCGATGCCCTCGAAGTCGTGATAGACCACGCGCTGATAAAACTGCAGCGCCCACTGGTTGCAGGGCTGCAGCCCGCCGGCGAGCGACGACACCGCCACGCCCGCCACCGTGTGCGTGTGCAGCACGCAGGCCGCGTCGTGGCGCGCCGCATGCACGGCGCTGTGGATGGTGAAGCCGGCCGGGTTCACGTCGTGGGGCGAGTCGTCGAGGATGCGGCCCTCCAGGTCGATCTTGACCAGCGACGAGGCCGTGATGTCGCGGAACAGCATCCCGAAGGGGTTGATCAGGAACTGGTCTTCGGTTCCCGGCACACGCGCGGAGATGTGCGTGTAGATGCTGTCGTCCATGCCGTAGTGCGCCACCAGCCGGTAGGCCGCGGCCAGGTCTTCGCGGACCTGGCGCTCGGCGTCGGAAACGGGTGGGGCCTTGCGGTCCACTGCGTGCAATTGCATATCGCGTTCCTTTGTCAGGCCCGACGGGAAGTCGCCGGCGCCTTGTTCGGGTTCATCGGATCGACTTTGTAAACTGTCGACAGTTGACCCGCGACAGTCTTAAGCAATATGCAGGCCCGCGTGATGGGGTAAGCCCTTGGGTGGGGCGCCGGAGGACGGAAAAGTGGCGCCGTGCAAGGCGCGGAGCGCCAAAACGCCAAGGGCGCGCACTTTCAAGTGCGCGCCCTTGGCGTGGCCGGAAGCGGCCGGTCGTGCGCCCGGGCGCACCGATGAAGTGCTAGGCCAGGCGCCCTTCCTGGCGCAGCCGTGCACCGATGCGCCGGATCTCGGCCTCGCCCTGGTCGAGCGTCGCCTTGCTCGTGTGGACCGAGTAATGGCCCATCACCAGCTCGTGCGGGTGCTTCACCGCCGAACCCAGCACGAAGGACACGTCGCCCTGCGCCACGAAATCCACGGCCTCGCCGGATTCCTCGAACACCGCCAGCTCGCCGGTGCCGATCGGCCCACCCGTGCTGTCGCCCGCATCGAGCCGGCCCGCGTTGACCGCGACCCAGCCCACCGTGTGGCCGGCGGGCGGCGTGTAGCGCCAGTGCTCGCCATCCTTCAGCTGCACGGCCAGGTAGTTCATCGGGGCCGGCGCCGGAATGGCGCTCTGCGCCGCGCCGTAGCGCCCGAGCAGCACGCGCGCCGGGCCTTCCTGCGGCACCTGCGAGGGCGCGAGGTAGATGCTCTGGGCGGGCGCGTTTTCCTCCGAAGCCGGCAGGGCCACCCACAACTGGAAGCCCCGCACGCGCTTCACGCCGGGTGCTGGCGCGCCGGTGTGCCACACGCCGTTGCCGGCGCGCATCCACTCGACGCCGCCGCCCCGCAGCACGCCCTGTTCGCCGGTCGTGTCTTCGTACAGCGTGTCGCCTTCGATCAGCCAGGTCAGCGTGGCGATGCCCGAGTGCGGGTGCATGCCGAAGCCCTTGTGGCCGCCGCCAACGTCGAAGCCGAACAGGTCGAGGAACACGAAAGGCTTGAGGAATTCGCCCAGGTCGCCCGGGCTCATGAGCCGCGTGATCGGCCCGTGCTGCGAGCCGCGCGTGCGGTAGACGATGGCGCGGGCTTCGGTGGTGACTGCGGCGGTTGCGGTGGTCATGGGGTACTCCTGAATGAGGGATGGGGAAGAGGCGATCAAGCCGCCGCGGCAACCGGCCGCAGGCGCCAGGCCACGAAGGCCGACAGCCCCGTGAGCACGATGGCCGGTGCGGGATTGCCGCCGATCAGCACGAGGTGCGTGGCCACGGCAAAGACCATGGTCACGGCCAGCAGCAGGCCGCCGAGGAAGCCGGTCGCCGGCACGAGCAGCAGCAGCGCGCCGCCCACCTCGACCACGCCCGTCACGTAGCGGAACCACTGGCCGAAGCCGATCGCCTCGAACACCTGGACCATCTGCGGCACGCCGGCCAGTTTGGAAAAACCGGCCGCGCCGAAAGCCAGCGCCAGAAGGATGCGAACGCCCCAGACGACGCGGCGCTGGGTCGGGGAGATAGAGGATGAGGAAGTCATGGGTACAAGGTTAGGGCCGCCCCCATTGATCGACTAGACGGTAGAGTCGGATTGCACTCGTCCATGAATAGAAGGAATCTCGCCATGCTCGACCTCAACGACATCGCCATGTTCGTGCAGGTGGTGCGCCACGGCAGCTTTGCCGAAGCGGGCCGCCGGCTGGGCCTGCCGCCCAACACCGTGAGCCGGCGCATCCAGCAGCTCGAGGCGCAGCTCGGCACGCGGCTGATGCAGCGCTCCACCCGCAAGCTCACGCTCACCAGCGCCGGGCAGGCTTTTCACGAGCGCTGCGCGGGTGCGGTCGACGGGCTGGTCGAAGCCGGACAGGCGCTGATCACCGGCAGCCAGGAACCCAGCGGCCTCGTGCGCGTGGCGGCGACCGCCGACTTCTTCGATTTCTTCCCGATGGAATGGGTGGCCGACTTCCTGGCCGCGCACCCGCTGGTGCGCGTCGACTTCGTGCTCAGCGACGCCAAGGCCGACCTGATCGCCGATCAGATCGACGTCGCCTTTCGCGGCGGGGCGTTGCCCGATTCAGGCTATGTCGCCCGCAAGCTCCTCGGCCCCCGCACCGACGGCATGGTGGCCAGCCCCGCGTACATCGCCGCGCGCGGCGCCCCCGCCACGCTGCAGGACCTGGCAGACCACGACTGCGTGACCGCCGCGCACCCCAGCGGCCGCGCCACCTGGCGCGTGACCGGGCCCGACGGGGCGGAAGAGGAAGTGCAGGTCTCCGGGCGCTTCAGCGGCAACACCGCGCAAGCGCTGCGCAAGGCGGCACTGGCCGGCCTTGGCATCGCGCTGCTGCCGCCGGCCATGGGCAGGCTGGACGTGGAGGCCGGCCGGCTCGTGCCGGTGCTGCCGCAGTACCAGCGCACGGGGCAGGGGCTGAGCGTGCTGTATCCGAGCCGGCGGCAGCTGCCGCTGGCGGTGTCGGCGTTTGTCGGGTTGGTGATGGAGAAGCTGAGTACGGTGGAGGCGTTGCCGGAGGTGTTGCGGCCGGGGAAGACCTAGCCTCAACGGCTTATCGATTTCCACAGAAAATGCCCCCATGAAAATCGAAAAAGACACCGTCGTCACCCTCAAGTACAAAGTCGCCGACGCCCAGGGCAAGCTCATCGAAGCCAGCCCCGAGCCGATGGCCTACCTGCATGGCGGTTACGAGAACACCCTCCCCAAGATCGAGGAAGCGCTCGACGGCAAGGCAAAGGGCTTCCAGACCACGCTGAACCTCGCACCCGAAGACGCCTTCGGCCTGCGCGACGAGGCGCTGGTGCGCAGCATTCCCAAGACCGACTTCCCGCCGGGCGTGAAGGTGGGCGGGCAACTGCAGGGGCGGCTCGACGATGGCACCGAACACGTTTTCACCGTGACGAAGATCAAGGGCCCGGTCGTGCTGCTCGACGGCAACCATCCGTGGGCCGGCAAGGCGCTGAAGTTCAGCCTTCAGGTGACGGACGTGCGCGCGGCGCTGCCGGTGGAGATCGAGCACCGGCATGTGCATGGTGCGCACGGGCACCATCACTGAAAAAAGAAGCTGCCAGAGGCCTGCCGGCGGCGCTTCGGGCATCGGCTCGACGGGACTGTTCGCCAGCACGCGGGCGGCCGCCTCGTCGGCGATGAATGACTATTTCTTCCAGAACGTGGCCGCCTTCTCGATCTTGCCCAGCGCCTTGCGGCACGCCTTCGCGCCCGCCGCATGCCTTGCGCTGAACCAGCCCACCGCAAACCACGCCCGCGCATCGCGTTCCGTGGCCTCGCGGTAGAGCGCGAGCGCCACTGCTTCGTCGTTGAACTCGCCCAGCGCGTCCTGCGCAGGACGCAGGTGCTCAAGGTAGCGCTCGGCGGCTGACGACGGCTTTCCATCCCCATCGGCGAACAGCGGCGCGACGAACTCGGCGAGGTAGCGCAGGCGCTTGAGCCGCTTGCGCACGCGGTGTTGGCTCTCCGTCGGCAGGGACTCGAAGCGCCGGCCGTCGCGCACCGTCTGCTTGTGCAGGCGTTGAAGGCGCTTGCGCAGGATGCGGCGGGCGTCGTGGGCCTTCGGCTCGGCTTCCACAGGCGTTGCCGCAGTGAAACCGATCAGCGAGACCAGCGCCGACTGGAAGGCCGGCGCACGCACGACCTCGCCGGGCGACGGTACGTCGGCCGCCGCATCGTCGCTCGCCAGCGGATCGAATTCAGGCGCGCCCGCCCCGCGCAATTGCGGCTGCGCCAGCTTCACCACCTGCTCGCGGTCGCGCAGGGCGCCAAGCGCTCGGAAGGCATCGACCAGCGGCGGCTCCCACGCGGCCGCGTCGAAGAGGCCGGGGCTCGTGTCGAGTCCCGCCAGTTCGCGCAGCGCCGTGCGCAGGCGGCGGATGCCGATGCGCAGTTGATGGATCTGCTCTTCATCGGTGCTGCCCGCCGCGATCTCGCTGGCGTTGGGCAGCATCTGCGCCAGGCAGGATGCCACCACGGCCTGCTGGATGGCGCGGCCGTCGAGCTTGTGGTCTTTCTCGTCGGGGAAGCGGGGCGTCTCGGCCTTCACGGCCGGCACCACCTCGAGCTTCGCCAGCAGGCGCGCGCCACGCTCAGCCTTGGACACGGTGCTGAACCACAGGCCGTGCTGCTGCGACCAGCGGCGCGCGAGCAAGACCAGGCCCTGCACGTCGCCGCGCTTGAGTTCGAGCTCCAGTTCGCACACGGGCGATTCGCACCGGTCGGGCGTCCCCGCATGGGCGACGACCTTGCCGACGTCGAGCGCCAGCTCCGCCACGGCGGCGCCGGCTCCCGTGGTGCGCACGTCGCGCGTGAGCCGCACGATGTCGGTGGACTGGCGCTCGACCAGCGGCGCGCCGCTCGCGGCCAGCACCTTGGCGAGCCGGTCGCCCACGGGCGTGCCCTGGTGGCGTTGCGGGTCGATGACCGGCGATGCGCTGCCCGCGGTGACACCAAGGTCGACGTTGTGTTCCAGCCGGTGCAGCGCGTTGTCGCCCGTCGCTTTGACGGTCTGCACCCAGCGCCGCCCCTCCTTGCGCAGCCGCAGCATGATGCCTTGGGCGGCCAGCGCCTGGTCGGCGGTGTCGAAATAGCGCGCCTGCAGACGCGTGCGGACGACGGTACCGCGCCGCAGAGCGGCCTCGACGGCCTTCAGGCGCCCTGCGGGAATGTGAAACTTGAACTCGATTTCCATGGGGGCCATGATGCCCCGTCTTTCAAGGACGCAGTGGAAGGAAAGCTCGCCATGACCATGCTCGATCCCACCGCCTTGCTGGCCGCTGGCGCCGTACAGTCGGCCAAGGCACTCGCCGCCAAACAGGTGAGCGGAGTGGAACTGTGCGAAGCCGCCATCGCCCGCATCGAGGCGCTCGACGGCCCGCTCAATGCAGTGGTGGTGCGCGATTTCGACCGCGCACGCCGCCAGGCGGCCGAAGCCGATGCGGCCCTCGCGCGTGGAGAACGCCGGCCGCTGCTGGGCGTGCCGATGACGGTGAAAGAGGCCTTCAACGTCGCCGGCCTGCCGACCAGCTGGGGCCTGCCGCCGTTCCGCGATTTCGTGCCGCAGCAGGACGCAGTGGCCGTGCAGCGCCTCAAGGCGGCGGGCGCGGTGATCCTCGGCAAGACCAACGTGCCGACGGCGCTGGCCGACTGGCAGTGCGCCAACCCGGTCTATGGCCGCACGGTGCACCCGCTCGACCCGAAGCGCACGCCGGGCGGTTCGTCGGGCGGCGCCGCGGTGGCGGTGGCCACGGGCATGGTGGCGCTGGAGATGGGCTCCGACCTGATGGGTTCGCTGCGCATTCCCGCGGGCTTCTGCGGCGTGTACGCGCACAAGCCGAGCCATGGCCTGCTGCCGGTGCGCGGCTTCGCGTTTCCGGGCACCGAAGAGGCGCCGGCCGGGCTGCCCTCGGTGATCGGGCCGATCGGCCATGGCGCGGACGACCTTTCGCTGGCGCTCGATGTGCTGGCCGGGCCCGATGCGGCGCATGTCGCGGAAGGCCGCTTCGCTCTACCCCCGCCGCGCCACACGGCTGCGAAGGAGTGGCGCGTGCTCGTGGTGACGGCGCATCCGCAGGCCGCCGTGGCCGCCGACGTGCGCGCGGCGGTCGAAGGAGCCGGGCAGCGGCTGGCGAAGGCGGGCGCTTCGGTGGCCCACGAATCCGGCCTGCTGCCTGACCTGGCCGAGATCGGCGACACCTACAACCAGATCGTCCAGACCGTGCTCGCACATGCCGAGCCGAGCGGCCAGTCGCCACTCTCGCTGCGCGCCTGGTTCGACCTGCTCGCCACGCGCACCCGCATCCGGGCACAGCTGCGAGCGCTGTTCGCCCGGTTCGACGCGGTGCTGTGCCCGGTATTCGGCTGCGCTGCCTTCGAGCACGTGACCGAGCTGGACTGGGATAAGCGCATGCTCACTATCGACGGAAAGCCCACGCCATATGGTGCACAAGGCGCCTGGGTCGGCCTGGCAAGCCTGGGCGGACTGCCGGCCACGGTCGCCCCTGCAGGCTTCACGGCAGACGGCCTGCCCCTTGGCGTGCAAATCGTCGGTCCCTACTTCGAAGACCGCAGCACCATCGCCCTGGCCCATCTGCTGGCAAGAACCGAGGCTTGAAAAAATAATGTGGACGCCGTCCATTTTCTTTGGTATCTTTTGTGGACGGTGTACACAAGACATCGGCAAACACCCCATCCACCCTTCATCGAAACAGGAAGACACCATGGCCAACAAGCAAATCTTCGTGAACCTCGCCGTCAAGAACCTCGACAAGACCAAGGCTTTCTTTGCCGCGCTCGGCTACACCTTCAACGAGAAGTTCACCGACGCCAACGCCGCCTGCATGGTCATCCAGGAAGACAGCATTTACGCGATGCTGCTGGTCGAGGATTTCTTCAAGACTTTCACGAGCAAGAGCCTCACCGACACCAGCAAGAGCACCGAGGTGCTGGTGTGCCTGTCGTGCGAGAGCCGCGCCGAGGTCGACGCGATGGTCGCCAAGGCGGTGGCCGCCGGCGGCACGACGCCGCGCGAGCCGCAGGACTACGGCTTCATGTACGGCCACGGCTTCCAGGACATCGACGGCCACCTGTGGGAGCTGATGTACATGGACCCGAACGCCGAAGTGCCCCATCAGAACCAGTAACGCCGCAACGCCGAAGAACAAGAACGATGCCTATCGTTCCATACGCGCTCTTCACTGTTGCACGGAAGGCCCCTACCGGAAGGCGGCGGCGCCCCGATATTCCCCCCACTGGCACGGCATCATCGGCCGAGCCCCCCATGGAAAGGAATAGCTACATGTCCGACAACAACAAGAGCCCCATCGTCCAGGTCAAGCCTCTCGGCTTCCCGTGGCAGACGATCGACCCGTTCCTGTTCTGCGTCTACCACGACGACGCCTATCCCAAGGCCAACGGCCAGATGGGCCCCGAGGCCTCGCTGGCCGGCCGCCAGATCGGCCAGGACTTCAGCCGCAAGGACGGCTGGAGCATGTACCACGGCGACACGGTGCCGGGCTTTCCCTCGCACCCGCACCGCGGCTTCGAGACGGTGACCATCGTGCGCAAGGGCCTGGTCGACCATTCCGATTCGCTGGGCGCCACCGCGCGCTTCGGCGGCGGCGACGTGCAGTGGCTCACGGCCGGCAAGGGCATCGTGCATTCGGAGATGTTCCCGCTGCTCGACGCGGGCGCGCCCAATCCGCTCGAGCTGTTCCAGATCTGGCTCAACCTGCCGGCGAAGAACAAGATGGCCGAGCCGCACTTCACGATGTTCTGGTCGGACGCGATTCCGCGCTTCGCCTCGGACGACGCGAAGGGTGGCCGCACCGAGGTCGCGGTGATCGCGGGCCGGCTCGGCGATGCCGCCAACGGGCAGGACCCGATCCAGCCGCTCGCCCCGCCGCCCGATTCATGGGCCGCGCAGGCCGATGCCGACGTGGCGATCTGGACGATCAAGATGACGCCCGGCGCGCAATGGACGCTGCCGGCCGCCACGGGCGAGGGTACGCGGCGCATGCTGTACTTCTTCAAGGGCGCGGTGGCGCACATCGCCGGCGAGCGCGTGGACGGCCCGGCCGCTGTCGAGCTGCGCGCAGATGCCGCCGTCGAGCTGGTCAACGGCAACGACGAAACGGGCGAATTCCTCGTGCTTCAGGGCCGGCCGATTGCCGAACCGGTGGCGCAGTACGGCCCTTTCGTGATGAACACGCAGGCCGAGATCAGCCAGACCATGGCCGACTACCGCCGCACGCAGTTCGGCGGCTGGCCCTGGGACGATTCGGCGCCGGTGCATGACGCCAAGGCCGCGCGCTTTGCGCGGCACCCGGGCGGGCGCGAGGAAGTGCCGGGGGCTTGAGCGAAAGAAAGACGTTCTGGATTCAGAACGTCTTCAATACCTCGATGCTCGGAGCGGTCATGCTGGGGACGAACTCGGTCACGTCCATCCGCGCCACGCCGCCCTGCACGAACGGGTCGCGCGCCAGCACCATCTCCAGCGCCTCGCGGTCGCCCGAGCGCGCGAGGATCACGCCTCCCGTGCGCGGCACCTGCCGGCCCGAGGCCACGAACAGGCCGCTTTCATAGTGCTTCTTGAGCCAGACCATGTGCGGATCCATCAGCGCGTCGACTTCTTCGAGCGGGCGAATGTAGGTGAGGGTGACGATGAACATGGGCGGGATGGCGGATGAATGCGAAGGCCCCGATCCTATGGCCTCCGCGCGACCCCGGCATCACCAGTGTGTGTCATACCCGTAACGTGCCACCGGCACGCCAGGGCCTGTCAACAGGCCCTAGTCGATCGTCACGCCGCCTTCCTTCACCAACTTCGCGAATTTGGCGGTTTCCTCGCGGATCTGCCGCGCCATGTCTTCCTGCGTGCCGCCCAGCGGCTCGGCGCCGATGGCCTGCATGCGCTGCGCAAAGTCGGGCGAGCGGATGACTTTCACCATCTCGGCGTTGAGCCGCGCCACGACGTCCTTCGGTGTCGCGGCCGGCGCGAGGACGCCGAACCAGGTGCCGATGTCGAAGCCCTTGAGGCCCGCCTCCTCCAGCGTGGGCACGTCGGGCAGCACCGACGAGCGGCGCGCGGTGGTCACCGCCAGCGCGCGCAGCTTGCCGCTCTTGATGTGCTGCAGCACCGGCGTGATGGTGTCGAAGGACATCGCCACCTGGCCGCCGAGCAGGTCGGTGGTGAGCGGGCCGCTGCCCTTGTAGGGAACGTGCAGCAGGCTGGTGCCGGTGCTGGCCTGGAACTGCGTGCCGATCAGGTGTTGCGCGGTGCCGTTGCCGTTGGAGCCGTAGGCCAGCTTGTCCGGCGCGGCCTTGGCGAGCGCGACCAGCTCGGCCACGTTCTTCGCGGGCGTGTTCGCCGCGTTGATCACCAGCACGTTGGGCACCATGGCCACGACGGTGACGGGCGCCAGGTCTTTCTGGAAGTCGTAGGGCAGCTTCTTGTAGACGCTGGTGGCGATGGTGTGGTGCACCGCGCCCATCAGCAGCGTGTAGCCGTCGGGCTTGGCCTTGGCCACGTAGTCGGCGCCGAGCGTGGCGCCCGCGCCGGGCTTGCTCTCGACGATCACGGGCTGGCCGAGGGATTGGGAGAGCTTGTCGGCCAGCGCGCGGGCCAGCACGTCGGTGGTGCCGCCGGCCGGGAAGGGAACGACCAGGCTGATCGGCCGCGTGGGCCAGGCCGGCTGCGCGGAGGCCAGCGCTGCAACGCCGAGGCCAAGCGCCATCGCGCCGGCCTGCAGCAGGACACGCCGGTGGCGTGGGCTCCGGGTGAAAGAAGAAGCTGTCATGGTTTTGTCTCCGGCTCGTTGTGTTCGTGTCCGCGCGCATCGAGGCGCTGCCGCGCGCCGGCGATGTGCTCGCACACCGCGCGCGTCACCTGCTCGGTGGTGGCGCTGCCGCCGAGGTCGCGGGTGTGCAGCGACGGATTGGCGGTGACGTGCTCCACCGCCTCCATCACGCGGCGCGCCGCTTCCGCTTCGCCCAGGTGCTCGAGCAGCATCACGACCGACCAGAAGGTGCCGACCGGGTTGGCCAAGCCCTTGCCCATGATGTCGAAGGCCGAGCCGTGGATCGGCTCGAACATCGAGGGATAGCGGCGCTCGGGGTCGATGTTGCCGGTGGGCGCGATGCCCAGGCTGCCGGCCAGCGCGGCCGCCAGGTCGCTCAGGATGTCGGCATGCAGGTTGGTCGCGACGATGGTGTCGAGCGACGCGGGCCGGTTGACCATGCGCGCGGTGGCGGCGTCGACCAGCTCCTTGTCCCAGGTCACGTCGGGAAACTCCTTCGAGATCTGCAGCGCGATCTCGTCCCACATCACCATCGCATGGCGCTGCGCGTTGCTCTTGGTGACCACGGTAAGCAGCTTGCGCGGCCGCGAACGGGCCAGCCTGAAAGCGAAGCGCATGATGCGTTCGACGCCGGCGCGGGTCATCATGCTCACATCGGTGGCGGCCTCGATCGGATGGCCCTGGTGCACGCGGCCGCCGACGCCGGCGTATTCGCCTTCGGAGTTCTCGCGCACGATCACCCAGTCGAGCTGGCCGGGGGCGCAGCGCTTGAGCGGGCCGTCGATGCCCGGCAGGATGCGCGTGGGCCGCACGTTGGCGTACTGGTCGAAACCCTGGCAGATCTTCAGGCGCAGGCCCCACAGCGTGATGTGGTCGGGAATGTGCGGATCGCCCGCCGAGCCGAAGAGGATGGCGTCCTTGCCGCGCAGTGCGTCGAGGCCGTCGGCCGGCATCATCTCGCCGTGTGCGCGGTACCAGTCGCCGCCCCAGCCGAAGTCCTCGAAGCTGAAGTGCAATGCGCCGCCGGAGGCCGCGGCCAGCGCCTCCATCACTTCGCGCCCGGCCGGGATCACTTCCTTGCCGATGCCGTCGCCGGGAATGGTGGCAATGCTGTAGCTGCTCATCGATGTCTTCCTTGGGTGCTTCTGGGAGTTGCCACTGTAGGATTCGATGCACCGAACGATTCACGCCCCGAGTGAATCCATCCTTAACTTCAATTCAACAATCGGATCGCCCGTGGTTTCTCCGATCCAGCCCGCCGAACTCGGCTTCTTCTCGACCCTCGCGGCCTGCGGCAGCCTGAGCGCCGCGGCGCGCGAGCTCGGCATCAGCACGCCGGCGGTGAGCAAGCGGCTCGCGCAGATGGAGGCGCGCATCGGCGTCACGCTGGTGAACCGCACCACGCGGCGCATGAGCCTCACGCCCGAAGGCGAGCTCTACGTGGCGCACGCGCGCCGCATCCTCGGCGAGATCGACGACATGGCGCAATTGCTGGGCGACGCGAAGGCCGAGCCCCGGGGCCTGCTGCGCGTGAATGCCACGCTGGGTTTCGGGCGCAGCCACGTGGCGCCGCTGATCTCGAAGTTCGCGCGCAAGCACCCGCAGGTGGAGGTGCAGCTGCAGCTCTCGGTCAACCCGCCACCGCTGACGGACGATGCCTTCGATGTCTGCATCCGCTTCGGCGCGCCGCCCGAGGCCCGCGTGATCGCACGGCGCCTCGCGTCGAACCGGCGGCTCCTGTGCGCCTCACCCGCCTACCTGGCACGTGCTGGGCAGCCCAAGGTGCCCAACGACCTGACGCGCCACCGCTGCATCGGCATCCGCCAGGGCGACGAGGCCTATGGCGTGTGGCGCCTGAGTTCGGGCCGCGGCGCCGCGCAACACACCGAGGCGGTGAAGACGCGCGGCGCGCTCAGCACCAACGACGGCGAGATTGCGGTCAATTGGGCGCTCGACGGCCACGGCATCCTGATGCGCGCCGAATGGGACATCGCGCGCTACCTGCGCAGCGGCCGGCTGGTGCAGGTGCTGGCCAACTACCGCACACCCGATGCCGACATCTACGCGGTGTACCCACAACGTCATCAGTTGTCGGCACGCGTGAGAGCTTTCGTTGACTTCATGGCGGCCGCGCTGGGCAAGGACGACGCACCGCCCGGGGCTTGAATCCGACAGCATGCGGTGACATCTGGAGAGAGACTGCCGTGCCCCGGGCCGGCAGGTTTCTGCTACTGTCTTTCGCATCGCCGAACCGCTCACCGGAGAACCGTCCATGCCGCTTCGCCCGCCACCGATCCTGCCACCCAGCTTCGTACCGCCGTACCTGCTGGACCGGCTCGCGGAGCGGGCCGACGCGTCCGTTCGCGCGCGTGCGGCCAACACGCTGATGATCGACCGCGAGCACCGCGGCCTGCGCGAGTTCCTGGCGCCGCGGGTTTCATCGGGCGCTGCGCCGCGCTACGCGAAGCGCGACGCGCCCGTACGTGCCATCCACGACGCGGGCCACACCACGCAGCTGCCCGGCAAGCTGGTCCGCTCGGAAGGGCAGGCCGCCACCAAGGACGTGGCGGCCGACGAGGCCTACGAATACCTCGGCGCGACCTGGCGCCTGTACCACGACATCTACGAGCGCGACTCCATCGACGGCGCAGGCATGCCGCTCAAGGGCAGCGTGCACTACGGCGAGGACTACGACAACGCCTTCTGGAACGGCACGCAGATGGTGTTCGGCGATGGCGACGGCGAGGTGTTCAACCGCTTCACCATCGCCGCAGACATCATCGGCCACGAGCTCACGCACGGCGTGATCGACCACGAGGCCGGGCTGCTCTACCAGGGGCAGCCGGGAGCGCTCAACGAGTCGGTCTGCGATGTGTTCGGCGCACTCGTGAAGCAGCACCTGCTCAAGCAGACGGCGCAGCAGGCCGACTGGCTGGTGGGTGCGGGGCTCTTCATGGACACG
Organism: Variovorax sp. P4_B10; assembly: GCF_056402375.1. Lineage (NCBI taxonomy): Bacteria > Pseudomonadati > Pseudomonadota > Betaproteobacteria > Burkholderiales > Comamonadaceae > Variovorax > Variovorax sp. P4_B10. The sequence goes on from NZ_JBFUHN010000018.1 coordinate 66,236, forward strand.
GTGAAGGCGCGCGCCCTGCGCTCGATGGCCGAGCCCGGCACCGCCTACGACGACCCCGTGCTCGGCAAGGACCCGCAGCCCGCGCACATGAAGGACATCGTCGTCACACGCCAGGACAACGGCGGGGTGCACATCAACTCGGGCATTCCGAACCGTGCCTTCTACCTGGCTGCAACCGCCATCGAAGGCCCGGCATGGGAAACCGCCGGCCGCATCTGGTACGACGCGCTGCGCGACAGGCGGCTGCGGCAGGACGCGGATTTCGCCGCCTTCGCCCAGCTGACCGTGGACGTGGCCGCGAAGCGCTTCGGCGCCGACAGCACGGCGCACGGGGCGGTCGCCAATGCATGGAACACCGTGGGAGTCAGCGCATCATGATCCAGCTTCCGCCCCTGAACGAAACCTCCGTCGTGCGCGTGACGCGCGAAGGCGGCATTGCCTACGTGCCGGGCCTTGCGCGCCCGCGCAGTTTTCAGCTGGGCGACTGCACCGCGGAATTGCGCCAGCAGATCGACGACGCGCTGCGGAGCGCCGCGCCGCACGCCGAGGAAAGCGGTGCAGCCTCACCGGGCGGCGACCAGCGGGTCTACCGCGTCGAAGTGGTGGTGCAGAGCGCGGCCGCCGGCAGTTCGGTCAGCTTCGACGTGCCCGAGACCGAGGCGCCCGAGGCGCTGGTGCATCTCTGGAAGGATGCCGGCAAGCGCCGCTGACGATCGGTCACTGGGTCCGGGGTCGCACGCGAGACCAGCGCCGAAGTGCCGGATCTCTTAGATTCGACGCTCGCAACCCACAACCACAACGGAGCCTCTTCCATGATTCACGTCGTCGCCGTCATCACCGCCAAGCCGGGCCAGCGCGCCAGACTCCTCGAAGCCTTCGCCGCCAACCGCGCGGCCGTGCTGGCCGAAGAGGGCTGCATCGAATACGGCGCCATGGTCGATGCGCAGGGCGTCCCGACCTCCAAGGCCAGCTTCGGCCCCGACACCTTCGTCGTGATCGAGAAGTGGGAAACGCTGGCCCACCTGCAGGCGCACGCCGTGGCGCCGCACATGAAAGCCCATGGAGAGAAGACCAAGGAGCTGGTCGAGAGCAAGCTGATCCATGTGCTCGAACCGGTCTGAGGTTCTTCCCTGACGAGCTTCGCGCGCGACGCGAGGCATGCTACCGTCGCGCCGGGGAGCAGGCATCTCGGACGAGGGGACTCAAGGCATGGCGATCTTTTTCAGACCGCATGGTTTCCGTTTGCGCGCGTTCACCGTCAGGCTCTGTGCAGGGGCTGCAGTTCTGCTGGCCGCCGGCTGCGCGCAGCTCGGGGCGCCGCCTTACGCCGCCGACTATGAGGCGCTCGACCGGCTCGAGGCGAACCGCCCCGGCAAGGTGGCGGTCGCCAAGGTGCAGCCAACCGACCCGAACGACAAGATCAACACCCTGAGCCTGCGCCGCGCGAGGCTGGTGTCGCCCAGCGGCACCTTCGCCCAGTACCTCGAAGACGCGCTGATGCGCGACCTGGGCGAGATCTCGGTCTATGACCCGAAGGCGCCGACCCGCATCACGGCGCGGATCCTCGTCAATGAACTCGATCTTGGCGTGATCAACGGCAGCGGCCGCATGGACGTGGAAGTCGTCGTCACCCGCGAGGCGGCGCAGAAGCTGCGCAAGACCTACCGCGGCGAGATCGCCTTCGATTCGAGCTACGCGAACATCGTGGCCGTGCCCGCCGGGCAGGCCGCCTACCCGAGGCTGGTGCGCGCGCTGCTGCGGCAGGTGTATGCCGACCCGCAGTTCGTCGCGGCCATTGCGCCGTAGAACCACCGGAAAAGCACCATGCCGTTTCCTTCCATCGCCCGCCTGGCCGCCACCGCCGCACTGGCGGTCCTGCTCGCCGGCTGCTCTCATCCGATCACGATGATCACCGAGACCGCGCCGCCGCGGTCGCTGGCGCATCTCGTTCCGAAGAAGGTGGCCTACGTGATGACCGATGCGCAGCGGGACCAGCAGGTGACGACCGCCGGCGGCAGTGGCGACCGCGTGAGCTACTACCCGTACCGCGACCTGGAGAAGTCGATCCGCGATGCGCTGCGCGCGGTGTATCGCGACGTGGTCGTCCTGCGCACCGCCGGCGATGCGAAAGCCAACGAGGCGGCGGGCGTCTTGCTGGTGTTCACGCCGCAGATCAAGACCGATTCGAGCTCGTCCTCGTGGATCACCTGGCCGCCCACCTCGTTCACCGCCGAGGTGGCCTGCGTGGTGAGCGACACCGCGGGCACCGAGGTCACGCGCGTACGCGCGGTCGGCAATGGCACGGCGGAATTCGGCCAGTTCAACGGCGACTACGGGCTGGCCGCCCGGCGGGCGGCGACGCAGTTGACTTCGCAGCTCAGCAGCGAGATTCGCAGGAACGAGAAGCTGCGCTGAGCCGGTGATCGACGAACCCATGAAAAAACGCGCCCTCGGGCGCGTTTGCGTTCAGGCGCCGAAGTCTTACTTCGAGACGACCTTCACCATCTCCAGGCACTTGTTCGAATAGCCCCATTCGTTGTCGTACCAGCTCACGAGCTTCACGAAGGTGCTGTCGAGGGCGATGCCGGCTTCGGCGTCGAAGATCGAGGTGCGCGGGTCGCCGCGGAAGTCGGTGGCCACGACCTTGTCTTCGGTGTAGCCCAGCACGCCCTTGAGCGCGCCTTCGCTCTGCGCCTTCATTTCAGCGCAGATTTCCTTGTACGTGGCTTCCTTCACCAGCTCGACCGTCAGGTCGACCACCGACACGTCGGAGGTCGGCACGCGGAAGCTCATGCCGGTGAGCTTCTTGTTGAGCTCGGGGATCACCACGCCCACGGCCTTGGCAGCGCCGGTGCTCGAGGGAATGATGTTTTCCAGGATGCCGCGGCCGCCGCGCCAATCCTTGTTGCTCGGGCCGTCCACGGTCTTCTGCGTGGCGGTGGCAGCGTGCACGGTGGTCATCAGGCCGCGCTTGATGCCCCACTTGTCGTTCAGCACCTTGGCAAGCGGCGCCAGGCAGTTGGTGGTGCAGCTGGCGTTGCTGATGATGGCTTCGCCGGCGTACTTCTTGTCGTTCACGCCGTAGACGAACATGGGGGTGTCGTCCTTCGAGGGGGCCGAGAGAATCACCTTCTTGGCGCCCGCGTCGATGTGCTTCTGCGCCGTTTCCTTCGTGAGGAACAGGCCGGTCGATTCGAGCACGACGTCGGCGCCGACTTCGTCCCACTTCAGTTGCGACGGGTCGCGCTCCTGCGTGAGGCGGATCTTCTTGCCGTTGACGATCAGCGTGTTGCCTTCGACCGTGACTTCGCCCTTGAAGCGACCATGCACCGAGTCGTACTGGAGCATGTAGGCGAGGTATTCGGGCTCGAGCAAGTCGTTGATGGCAACGATCTCGACGTCGTTCTTGAAGTTCTGCACCGCTGCGCGCAGCACGTTGCGACCGATGCGGCCGAAGCCGTTGATACCGAGTTTGATAGCCATCTGACTTGCTCCTAAGGTTGAAAAACTTTTTGATCGAACAGAAAGGAAAACGCCTTGCCGGACTCAGTCGCGCAGGGCGGCTTCGACCGTGGCGGCAACGTTCTCTGCCGTGAACCCGAAATGCTTGAACAGTTGCGGTGCCGGCGCCGACTCGCCGTAGGTGTCGATGCCGACGACGGCCGCGCAGCCGTATTTCCACCAGCCGCCGGTGCAGCCCATTTCGACGGCGATGCGCGGCAGCTTCTTCGGCAGCACGCTCTTCTTGTAGGCGACATCCTGGCGGTCGAAGGTGGTGGTCGAGGGCATCGACACCACGCGCACGGCGATTTTCTTCTCGGCCAGCAGCTTCTGCGCGGCCAGCGCGAGTTGCACTTCGGAACCGGTGGCAATGATGACCGCGGCGGTCTTCTTGCTCTTGAGGCCGACCGTTTCGGGCTCCGACAGCACGTACGCACCGCGGCTGATGTCGCCGAGCTCGCCCTTGGGCGCATAGGCGATGTTCTGGCGGCTCAGCAGCAGCGCGGTCGGGCGCGCCTGGTTCTGCAGCGCCACGGCCCAGGCCACGGCGGTTTCGGCGGTGTCGCCCGGACGCCAGACGTCGAGGTTCGGAATCAGGCGCAACGATGCGGCGTGCTCGATCGACTGGTGCGTCGGGCCGTCTTCGCCGAGGCCGATGGAGTCGTGCGTGAACACATGCACCACGCGGCGCTTCATGAGCGCGGCCATGCGGATGGCGTTGCGGCTGTAGTCGCTGAAGGTCAGGAAAGTGCCGCCGTAGGGAATGAAGCCGCCATGCAGCGCAACGCCGTTCATGATGCCCGCCATGCCGAACTCGCGCACGCCGTAGTTGATGTGGCGGCCGACCACGCCGTGGGGCGGTTCGGCGTTGTCGGCCGTGCTCTCGGGCGCGGCTTCGTCTTCGGCACCCTGGTTCGGCTGCTGGACCGGCACATCCATGACCACGGCGCCGGTCTTCGCATCGAAGCGCAGGGCGGCCGTGCTCTTGGTGTTGGTGAGGTTGGAGCCGGTGAGGTCGGCGCTGCCGCCGAGCATTTCGGGTAGCGCGGCCGTGAAGGCCTCCAGCGCGAGCTGGCTGGCCTTGCGGCTGGCCACGGTTTCGCCCTTGGTGTGGGCGGCCACCACGGTGTCGAACGCCACCTGGTGGAAGTTCTTGGGCAGCTCGCCTCGCATGCGGCGGGTGAACTCGGCGGCGAGTTCGGGGAAGGCCTTCGCGTAGGCGGCGAACTTGTCGTTCCAGGCGGCTTCGGTCTTGGCGCCTTCGGCCTTGTGGTCCCAGTCGGCGTAGGCTTCCTGCGGCACTTCGAAGGCCGCGTACGGCCAGTTCAGCGCGGTGCGGGTGAGGGCGATTTCCTCGGCGCCCAGCGGCTCGCCGTGGGCCTTGGCGGTGTTGGCGCGGTTCGGGCTGCCCTTGCCGATCTGCGTCTTGCAGATGATGAGGGTGGGCTTCGAATCTTCCTTCTTCGCCTTGGCGATGGCCTTGGACACGTCCTTGGCGTCGTTGCCGTCGATCGGGCCGATCACGTTCCAGCCGTAGGCCTTGAAGCGTTCTTCGGTGTTGTCGATGAACCAGGGCTTGACCTGGCCGTCGATGCTGATGCCGTTGTCGTCGTACAGCGCGATCAGCTTGTTCAGGTGCCAGGCGCCGGCCAGCRCACAGGCTTCATGGCTGATGCCTTCCATCATGCAACCGTCGCCCAGGAAGGTGTAGGTGTGGTGGTCGACGATGGCGTGGTGCTTGCGGTTGAACTCGGCTGCGAGCAGCTTCTCGGCCAGCGCGAAGCCCACCGCGTTGGTGATGCCCTGGCCCAGCGGGCCGGTGGTGGTTTCCACGCCGGGGGTCACGTCGACCTCGGGGTGGCCCGCGGTCTTGCTGTGCAGTTGGCGGAAGTTCTTGAGTTCGCCGAGGGGCAGGTCGTAGCCCGTGAGGTGCAGCACCGAGTACAGCAGCATCGAGGCGTGGCCGTTCGACAGCACGAAGCGGTCGCGGTCGAACCAGTGCGGGTTGGCGGGGTTGTAGCGCAGGTGGTCGCCCCAGAGCGCGACGGCCATGTCGGCCATGCCCATCGGTGCGCCCGGATGTCCGGAATTTGCTTGTTGGACGGCATCCATAGCCAGGGCGCGGATTGCGTTGGCCATCAGGGCGTGGTTTGCCATGTGCGTTGGACTTTCGGAGGGAAAAGGGAGGGTTGGGGTCGGGAGAACCCGCGATTTTACCGGGCGAGCCCCAACCCGCCCCGATACAGGCCGAACACCCGGCCGATGTTCTTGTGCGGCGGGCTGGCTGCTAGAGTTGCCACCCATGCAAGGGCTGCACCTCACCGCCGATCTCCACGACTGCCAATGCGGCTTCCAATGGCTCACCGACGGCGAGGCTTTGGGGGCGGTCTGCCTCAAGGCGGTRTCGGCCGCCGGACTGCAGGCGGTGGGCAAGCTGGTCCATGCTTTTCCGGCCACGCCGCAGGGGCCGGGCGGCGTGACGGCCACCGTGCTGCTGGCCGAATCGCACCTCTGCATCCACACCTGGCCCGAGCAGCGCGGCGTGACGCTCGACGTGTACGTCTGCAATTTCGGCGGCGACCATTCGGCCAAGGCGCATGCGCTGATGGAATGCCTGGTGGCGCTGTTCCGGCCCATCCACAGCGAACGCAACGAGCTGCAGCGCGGCCGTATCGCGGCGTGAGCACGACGATCCCCGTGCGCGCGATGATCCTGGCCGCGGGCCGTGGCGAGCGCATGCGGCCGTTGACCGACGCCACGCCGAAGCCACTGCTCGAAGTGCGCGGCAAGCCGCTGATGCAGTGGCCGATGGAGGCGCTGGCCGACGGCGGATTCACCGATCTGGTCGTCAATACGGACTGGCTGGGCGCGCAGATTTCGGCCCGATTCGGCGCGAGCCCCTTGCTGGATGGGCACAGCGCGCTATCAATTTCATACTCCGACGAGGGCCGCGACTTCGGTGGCGCGCTCGAAACGGCGGGCGGCATCGTGCGCGCGCTGCCCCTGCTGGGCGAGGCTTTCTGGGTGGCGGCCGGCGACGTGTTCGCGCCGGACTTCCGCTTCACGCAGGCTTCGGTGGACCGCTTCCTGGCCAGCGGCAAGCTGGCCCACCTGTGGCTGGTGCCGAACCCGGCGCACAACCCGAAGGGCGACTTCGGCCTGTCCGCCGAGGGACTCGCGCTGAACCAGGCCGCCGAGAAGCACACTTTCTCGACCATCGGCCTCTACCGCGCCGCCCTTTTTGCGCCGCCGTATTGCGACATCCCGGGCGGCAACCCGGCCGGCCGCAAAGCCCCGCTGGCGCCGATCCTGCGCGCCGCGATGGACAATGAACTCGTGACCGCCGAGCTCTACACCGGCCCCTGGACCGATGTGGGAACCCCCGAACGGCTCGCCCAACTGAACACGCCAAGATGACTTCAGACACCACCACGATCTACGCCGAGCGCCGCGCCCGCCTCGCCTCGCAACTGGGCAAGGACGGCATCGCGATCATCCCGACCGCGCCCGAGCGCCCGCGCAACCGCGACACCGACTTCCTGTACCGCCACGACAGCTACTTCTACTACCTGACCGGCTTCACCGAGCCCAACGCCTGGCTGGTGCTGGCCGGCGACGGCCGCGCCACGCTGTTCTGCGCGCCCAAGGACCTGGAGCGCGAGATCTGGGACGGCTTTCGCCTCGGCCCCGACGCGGCGCCCGCGGCGCTCGGCGTCGACGAGGCCTTCTCGGTCAACGACCTCGACGCCAGGCTGCCGAAGCTGCTCGAGAACCGGTCGACCGTGTGGTTTCCGTTCGCCATCCACAAGGGCCTCGAGACCCGCATCGACGGCTGGCTGCAGTCGGTGCGCGCCCGCGTGCGCTACGGCGCGCTGTGCCCCGAGGAGCAGCGCGACCTGTGCGGCCCGCTCGACGAGATGCGCCTCTTCAAGGACACGCACGAGCAGGACATCATGCGCCGCGCCGCGCAGATCAGCGCGCGCGCCCATGTCCGCGCCATGCAGCTCTCGGCCCGCATGCTGCGCGAGGGCAAGGACGTGCGCGAATACCACCTCGACGCCGAGCTGCTGCACGAGTTCCGCTTCGGCGGCTCGCAGTACCCGGCCTACTACTCCATCGTCGCGGCCGGCGCCAACGCCTGCGTGCTGCACTACCGCGCCGACGCGGCACCATTGCGCCGCGGCGAGCTGGTGCTGATCGACGCGGGCTGCGAACTCGACGGCTACGCGAGCGACATCACGCGCACCTTTCCGGCCGACGGCAAGTTCAGCGGCCCGCAGCGCGCGCTGTACGACCTCGTGCAGGCCAGCCAGGACGCCGCGGCCGCGGCGACCAGGGCGGGCAGCCGCTTCACCGACCCGCACGATGCCGCGGTGAAGGTGCTGGCGCAGGGCATGCTCGACTTCGGCCTGCTCGACGCCAACAAGGTCGGCCGCGTCGACGACGTGATCGACTCGCGCGCCTACTTCCAGTTCTACATGCACCGCACCGGCCACTGGCTCGGCATGGACGTGCACGACTGCGGCAGCTACGTCGAGCCCACGCAGGTCGGCGAGGTGAGCGAGCGCAAGGATCCGCTGTCGAACGAGGTCATCAAGAACCGGCCGAGCCGCATCCTGCATCCCGGCATGGTGCTGACGCTGGAGCCCGGCATCTACGTGCGGCCTGCCGACGGCGTGCCCGAGCAGTTCCACAACATCGGCATCCGCATCGAGGACGATGCGATCGTCACCGCAACGGGTTGCGAGCTGATTTCGCGCGGCGTGCCGGTGAAGGCGGACGAGATCGAGGCGTTGATGCGGGCCTGACGGCCCGCTCGCCGAGCGGCCCGGGCTGCGGCATTGCCGTGGCCTGCGCCTGAAGCCAGTCGCAAAACAGCCGCGCCGCCTCGTCCCGGGTGCCGTTGCGCCTGGCGACATAGCGGTAGCCGCTGGCGCGAAAGCCCAAGGGCGCGGCCAGTCGCCCCGCCCGCACGTCGTCCATCACGAGATGCCAGGGCGCGATGCAGATGCCCAGGCCGCCGATCGCAGCCTCCAGCGTGAAGTAGTAGTGCTCGAACTCCGTGCCGGGCAGAACCCGCACCGCGCTGCCGACCGATGCGCTCCACATCGACCAGGCATTGCGCCGCGTGCGTGTCTGCAGGATCTCCTGGTTCTCGAGATCGGCCGGCTCGCCGAGCCGCAACCGGTCGGCCAGGCCGGGCGCCAGCACGGGGCCGAGCAGTTCGTCGAACAGGAACACATCGGCGGACGTCGCCTCCTCGTCTTCGTCCCCCACCACCGTGATCGCGACGTCGCTGCGTGACAGCGGCGTCGCCGCACTCTGGTCGGTGGCCTTGAGCCGCACGCCGATGTCCGGGTGGCTCGCATGAAAATCGTAGAGCCGCGGAATGAGCCAGCGCATCGTGAAGGTGCTGAGGCAGGAGACGTCCAATGTCGCGTGCTGCCGCTCCAGCATGGCATCCACGGCCTGTTCGATCTGCATGAAGGCCGCCGACAGGGTCGGCTGCAAGTGCTTGCCGGCAGCGGTCAGCGCAGGCCGGTTCTTCGGCCCTTCGAACAACACGACGCCGAGCGCATCCTCGAGTTGGCGCACCTGCCGGCTGATCGCGCCGGGCGTGACATGCAACTCGTCGGCGGCCAGGGTCATGCGGCCCAGACGGCCGGCCGCTTCGAAGGCGCGGAGCGCGTTCATGTGGCGAAGATGCTGTTTCATGGTGAAGTGACTTTATTGCACATAGCGCCAGCAAATTCGTCGGTTCGTTTTTTCCCTTGCGGCGCCTACAAACGGCGCATGAGCTGTCCGGAATCGTCCGGCGGCATGCATCGCTTTTGCTGGAGTCCGTCACCATGCCTTTCATTCGTACCGCCGTCCCCGAGGACACGCCTCCCGCCCAATGCCAGGCCATCGTGCGAGGCATCCACGACGCGCTGGTCGGCAGCATCGGGATGCCGGAGGACGAGCTGTTCAACCTGGTGAACCCGTACAGGGCCGATCATTTCTTTTTCGATCGCAGGTTCAATGGCGTGGCGCGTTCCGATCGCGTGATCGTGGTCGAGATCACCATGCGCCGAGGGCGCAGCGACGCGAYGAAGCGGGCACTCTATGGCCAGATCGCGCACAACCTGGAACACCAGGCCGGCATCGCACCCGCCGATGTCTTCATCTTCACGCACGAAAACGACTACTCGGACTGGTCGGTCGGCAACGGCCAGTTCGCGATGGCCCTGGTGCAGCAGCGCGGCACGGCGACCTGAAAACGACGGGCGCGCGCCCGGCCAGAGCGCCCGGGGCATTGCGCCCCGGTCCCGATGTTTACTTTGCCTGCAGCAACGCGCCGGCTTCGAGCAGCACCAGCTCGTTGTCGTCCGCCTTGTTCGGCTCGCGGCTGCTCGAGAAGGGCAGGTTGTTGTCGTTGCCCACCACGATGTGCGTGGCATCGACGACGTCGACGTTCTCGATGGTGAAGAACGGGAACTTGAGCACGCCGTCGTTCAGCGGCTTGCGTGCGAGCTTGTTCGGGTCGGCGATGTTCAGCAGGTCGATGTAGCCGATCTTGCGCACCGCACCGCCCACGTTGGCGTCGTTCAGCTCGACCTTGTAGACGCGCTTGAACTTCGCGATGTCGTGGAAGCAGTCGGTGCGCTTCTGGCCTTCGGGGCAGGCCTTGTCGCTCGTGCCCTCGCCGTTGTCGCGCTCGATGATCAAGCCGGTGGTGCCGTCGATCATGTTGAAGTCGCCGATCGCGTTGCCGTTGGCTTCGAGCACGTATTTCCAGTGGCGGCCGGTCCATTTTTCCGAGGCCACGTCGAACTCCAGCACGCGCAGCGCTTCCTTGCCTTCGACGCGCTCGTAGTCCTTGGCTTCGGCATTCCACACCGGGCCTTCGAGCAGCGCGTAGAGCTTGCTGCCGTCCTTCGACGAGGCCATGCCTTCGAAACCCTTGGAGCGCTTGATCTGGAAATCGACCGCACCGCCCGGTGCGCCCGGCGTGGTGACGGCCGGGTGGTCGGGCGAGCGCACGGCCTTGCCGTCGACCAGGGTGTCGAACACCGCGAGCACCTTGCCCTTCAAGTCGGCCTTGATCAGGAAAGGGCCGAACTCTTCGCCGATCCACAGCGCGCCGCCGGCGAACTGGAAGCTCTCGGGGTCGAAGTCCGAGCCGGTCAGGTAGCGCTGCTTCGTGCCTTCGTGAACGATGCGGAAGGGCACCTTCTTGTCGGGGTCGTGCAGGAAGATCGTGTCGAGACGGTTGAACTTGCCGTTCTTGAAGTCCACCTTGTAGTGGTTCAGGTAGAGCATGAAGTCGGGCGAATTGGCCTTGGCGCCGGCACCGTTGTCGGTGAGGATCCAGAACGAACCGTCTTCCATCTTCTTGATGCCCGAGTGGCCCTGCAGCGGCTGGCCCTTGAAGGGCACCGAGACGCCGGTGCCGCGGCCCGCCGAAAGGCCTTCGACCGTGCCGAGCGCCTCGACGCGCTTGCCCGAGGTGAACTTGCCGCTCACCTGCAGGTCGGCCGGCGCATCCTTGGGCGCGGCCACGAAGCTCTGCGCGGGCAGCACGGCGTGGCCGGCGAGCGTGGCGGGGAAGGCGGTCTGTGCGGATGCGCTGCCGCAGGCGAGCGCGGCGGCAAGAGCGATAGAGGAGAGGGAAGCGAGGCGCGTCATGAGCAAGAAAAAAGGGTTCAGTCGAAACGCGAGACCATGCCGATTTCGCGTGACGCGGCCATGACATGCACGATGCGGGTGCCGCCGGGGCGGTCTGCAAGCTACGGTGCGATGTCCACCGTCACTTCGCGCGACTCTGCGCGTCCTTGGTCGTCCACCGCGCGCAATACATAGCGCCGGCCCGAGTCCGCGAGATCGGGCATCCAGGTGATGCCTTCGCCGGGTGCCGCGCGGCCGATCAGCGCGTCATCGGCAAACCAGTAGATCGTCTGCGTGCCCGCCGCCGCTTCGGCGCGCAGCACCAGCGGCTCGGGCTTCTTCACCCGCAGCGTGTGCCGCACGCCGCGCAACGGCGAGGTGATGAGCGGCGCGCTCTCCGACGACGCATTGCCTTTCTCGCAGCCATCGGCCGGCAGGCTCGCGCGCGGCAGTCCGGCCTGGCGGAACAGCCGGCGCATGTCGCTGCCCCACTGCTCGACCACCTGCTGGCGTGCATGGGGCTGCGGGCCGCACACCACCTTGCCGGTCGTCTCGTCGACCCACACCGCGCGATGCAGGTTGCTGACCTGGATCGGCGATTTGCCGGCGATGAACCAGGTGTTGGTGCGCACCGGGCACAGCGTGTCGGGCAGGCCGCCCGTCGCGGCGCAGACCTCGACCTGGCGCAGGTCGGGCGGTTGCCGCACCGCGACTTCGCCCGGGTCGAGCCGCTCGGCGCGCAACGCGTCGACCATGCGCAGGAACAGCGGCGCGGCCGCATCGACACCCACCAACGCGGGGTTGCTCGTGCCATCGAAATTGCCGACCCACACCACGAGCACGTGGCGGCCGAACACGCCCGCAGTCCAGGCATCGCGGAAGCCCCAGGAGGTGCCCGTCTTCCACGCGACGGCGGGGCGCGCGGGCAGGGTGGTGTCGGGCCGCGGGGTGTGGCGCAGCATGTCGAGCGTGATGAACGAGGCCTCTTCGCTCAACAGGCGCAGCGGCTGGGTCGGCCGCTCGTCGGGCGCGGGCTGCGTGTAGCGCAGCGGCTGCGAGATGCCGCCGTTGGCCAGCGTTGCGTAGAGGCCCGCGAGCTCCTCGGGCGTGACCTCGCCTCCTCCCAGCACCAGCGCGAGGCCGTAGTGCGATTCGCTCTGCAGTTTCGACACGCCTGCAAGCCGCATGAAGTCGTAGAGCCCGGGCTTCGAGAGCTTCGCGGCGACGGCCACCGCCGGGATGTTGCGGCTGCGGATCAACGCCTCCTGCGCGGGCAGAGGGCCGGCGAAGCGGTGGTCGAAGTTCTCGGGCGTGTAGGGCCCGAAGGAAGTCGGCGCATCCTTCAGCATCGTCTTCGGATGCAGGAGGCCCTGGTCGAGCGCCAGCGCATAGATGAAGGGCTTGAGCGTGGAGCCCGGCGAACGCTTGGCCTGCGTGCCGTTGACCTGGCCCGCGATGGCGTCGTTGTGCCAGTCGGCCGAGCCGATCAGCGCACTCACCTGCATGGTCGAGGCATCGAGCAGCAGCGCGCTCGCGTTGGTCATGCCCACGTCGGCGTGCGTGCGCAGGTACTGGCCCATCACGCGTTCGAGCGTGGCCTGCATGCGCAGGTCGATGGTGGTGCGCACCTCCTGCACGCCGCGCTCCTGCGCAAGCAGCATGTCGGTGGCGTGCGGCGCAAGAAAAGGCAGGCTGCCGCGCGACTGCGCCGAGAGCGCGAGCTGCGCGTCGGGTGCGTGCTGCTTCGCGGTCGGGTCGCGCTCGGCCCACAGCGCCCACAACCGTTCGCGCGCCGACTGCAGCTCGGCATTGCGGCCGCGCTCGGCGATGCGCTTGACGGGGTTCTGCGGAATCACCGCGAGCGTCAGTGCTTCGGGCAGGCTGAGCTTGGCGGCGTCCTTGCGGAAGTAGATGAGGCTCGCGGCCTGCACGCCTTCGATGTTGCCGCCGTAAGGGGCGGTGTTGAGGTACGCCTCGAGGATCTCGCGCTTGCTGAAGCGCGCCTCCAGCCAGAGGGCCGCACCGATCTGCGCGACCTTGCCCATGGCCGTGCGGCTGTCGATGCCGTAGACACGCCGCGCGAGCTGCATCGTGAGCGTCGAGCCGCCCTGCCGGCGCTCACCGCTGGCGATGCGCCACGCGCTGCGCACCAGCGCGGCGGGGTTGACGCCGGGATGCGCATGGAAGCGCCGGTCTTCATAGAGCAGCACCGCGTCGACCAGTGTCGGCGAGATGCGGTCGAGCGGCACCCAGAGTCGGTACTGCTCGTCGCCTGCGAGCGTGAGCCGCAGGAGTTCGCCGCCCTGCGCATACACGGCGCGCGAACTGCCGACGGTTTCGCTCAGCGGCGCATGGGGCCAGAAGCGCAGCAGGGCGAGCAGCAAGGCAACAGCCGCGAAGGCGACCAAGGTCTTCCTCCCTCTCCCTCTGGGAGAGGGTTGGGGTGAGGGCAGCGGCAGTGGATCAAGCTGCGTGGTCATGGTGGCGCCGGAGCCCTCACCCTAGCCCTCTCCCAGAGGGAGAGGGGACAAGACGGGGCTCGTCGAGGTCAATTCGCCACCACCTGGAAGCGCGCACCGGCCGAGCGCGAGTACACGCGCCGGTCGTACATCGCCTCGCCGTACGCGGCCGGCACCACGAAGTCGCCCACGTTGGTGGCGCGCGCCTTGTAGGTCACTTCGAGCAGGTCCTTGCCGACGCCGCCGTAGAACACCACGCGGTCTTCGCGGATGTCGGCGTACTGCACCTTCCACGAGCCGCCGCCGCCCAGGCGCTTCTTCCAGATCGGCGCGTCGGCGTTGGCGTCCTCGTCGTCGCCCACGGCCTGCAGCACCGGCTCCAGCCCGCCGGGCAGCACGTCGACCAGCGCCACGTCGTTGAGCTGCGCGCGCTCCAGGCTGCGCACGCGCACCCGCACCGTGACCTCTTCGCCAAGCCTGGCCTTGGTGACCGGGTTGCCCTTGGCATCGAGCACTTCATGGAAGATCTCGAGGCCCTTGTTCACCGGCGTGGCAGGCACGTTGCGTTCGAAGCCCTGTTCGGCCCAGCTGTAGTAGAGGTTGAAGTCGCTGTCGTTCGACAGCTTCAGCTTGGCGGTGCCGGTCGGCACGGCGGCGCGCGTGATCGGGTTGACCGCGCCCAGCGCGAGCGCCGCGGCCTGGCCTTGCGCGTTGACGGTCTGCGCCGTGAGCTTGCCCTCGGCGTTCTGCGCCACCGCTTCGAAGTAGGCATCGACCGCAAGCAGCATCGAGGCCGACGACAGGCTGTTGTACCAGCCGTCGCGCACCATCGCGCCCATGCGCTCCCACACCGCGGGCTTGAGCGTCTTCAGGCGGCTCGGGAAGTGCCGCGCCACCAGGTGCAGCGTCATGCTGTCGTGCACCAGCGGGTCGTAGTAGGCGCCCCAGACATTGCGGCGCGTGTTCTTCTCGGTGCGCGCGAGCAGGTCGGACCACACCGGGCCGAGCAGCTCGTTGGCCACCTGTTCCTGCTTCACGAGCTGGTAGCTCGCGGCGAGGTACACGGCGCCGAGGTCGTCGCTCCAGCCCTGGGCCTGCCGTGTCTGCTGGGTGCGCCAGGCTTCGCGCAGGTTGGCCAATGCGGCCGGCGCGATGATGCCCTGGCGCGTCAGCAGGTAGGCCGCCTGCGTGCGCTGGCGCCAGCCGTCGAGCGAGGCGTCGCCGCTGCCGAGCCAGCCCTGCAGGTAGGTGTTGGCCTTCTGCAGCAGGTCTTGCGGCACGGGCAGCTTGTGGTCCTTGGCTTCGACCAGCAGGTGCACCGCGTAAAGCGTGGCGAAGGCATCGGTGCCGGCGCCGGGCCACAGCGAGAAGCCGCCGTCGGCCGTCTGCCGTGCACGCAGCTGCACGAGGTAGCGCTCGAAGGTCTTGCGCGCCTCGGGCATCGGGCCCTGCTCGGCAGTGCGGCCGCGCGCCATTTCCTTCACCAGCTCGGGCCTGCCCGACAGCAGCACGGCCGGGAAGGTCTGGCTCGTGATCTGCTCGGTGCAGCCGTGCGGATAGGCCTCGAGGTACTGCATGAGGCCGGTCGCAAAGGCCCACGGCGCGGCCGACACCGCCACATCGCTCTTGCGGAAGTTGGGGTACAGGTCGGCCTGGCTCGACAACTCGCCCGCGCGCTGGAAGCTGCCGGCCTGCACCAGCGTGACGAACGGCGATGCGGGCCGCACRCTCACTTCGGTCGACAGGCGTGCGCTGAAGGTCTTGTGTGCCGAGGTGAACACCAGCGCCGACGAACCCAGCACCGCCTGTTCGCCCGGCTTGGCGCGCACGTTGAACTTCGTGCTCGCTTCGCCGCGCTCGTTGACCTTGAGCGTCTGCGTGGCATCGCCCACCACTTCGAGCCCGCCCGAGGCGGTCAGCGTGAGCGCGATGGGCGCTTCCTTGCCCGAGCCCACGATGTTGTTCGCGAGGCCCACGCCCACTTCGACCGTGTCGCCGGGCGCCATGGCCAGCGGTGCGTTCGGCAGGATCACCATGTCGCCGCGCACCACGGTGCGGGTGCTCTTGGCGGCGGTGGTTTCGTCGTTCACCGCGACGGCCATCACGCGCAGGCTGCCGTTGAAGCTCTCGGGCACGGTGTAGCTGAACTCGCGGCTGCCGTTCACGTCGACCAGCCCCGACCAGTAGGCCACCGGCTTGTCGCGCTTGCGCTTGAACGGGTTCAGGTGCTTGCCGAGTTCGCCTTCGCCGTCACCGCCGGGTGCTGCCCCCTGCATGAGCTTCTTGAACTCGGGCAGGATCAGGTCGAGCGTCTGCAAGGTGCCGACCTCGAGTGCACGCTTCTGGAAGAAGTGCTTGAGCGGATCGGGCGTCTTGTAGCGCGCCACCTGCAGGATGCCTTCGTCCACCGCGAACAGCACGGCGCGCGTAGGCTTGTCGCTGGTGAGCTTCATCTTCACGGTCTGGCCGGGCTTGACGAGTTCGCTGCTGGTGAGCTGCAGGTTGGCGGTGCGCTTGGTCAGCGCGGTGGCGAAGGGCACGACGCCGTACGACAGCGGGCTCATGTAGACCTCGTCCGAGGCCGGATCGCGCACGAAGTGCACGTTGATGTAGCCGGTGCCTTCGAAGTCCTTGGGCAACACGATCTTCTGCACCGACGCGGTCTTGTCGGTCTTGAACCAGGCATGGGCGTAGACCTTGTCGCGCTCGATGGTGATCAGGCCGGCGCCCACGTACGGCGCGCGGATGCTGACCTCGATCTCCTGGCCCGGCTCGTAGTCCTTGCGGTCGAGCGTGAGCTGCAACTCGGCGTTGCGGTCGAGCGAGCGCGAGACGTTCGCGTTGCCCGCCACGCTGTACTCCACGCGGTTGAGCTCCAGCCCGCCGGCGTTGCGCACCACGTAGGCGAAATTGCCGGGCGCGGCGGTGTTGAGCGCCACGGTGTTGCCGGCCGCGACGATGGCCATCGGCTTCTCGTCGAGCACGACTTCCTTCTTGCGCGACTCGTAGCGGTAGAGGCCGTTGTCCTGCTTGACCAGCACCGACAGCACCTTGCGCTCGACGCGCTCGATCTTCAGGTCGGCCACGGCGGTCTTCTTCGCCTGCGGGTCGATCGCGATCACGGTGGCGTTGCGCGCGGCGCCCTTGCTCACGTAGCTGGTGTCGCCATCGACCTTGACGCCCACGAGGTAGGGCATGTCGCTCACCAGCGTCTGGGCCTCGGCCGAGACACTGCGCCCGCCCTCGGGTTCGAAGGCCTTGGCGAGCACGTGCACCTGGTAGGTGGCGGCATCGAAGCGCGAGAGGCGCAGGTCGAACTCGGCCTTGCCGTCGGTGCTGGTCTGCACGCTGCCCAGGTCGTCGACCTGCTTCTCGGTGGCGCGCTGCGGATCGAAGAAGGCGTAGTCGGCGAACGCGCGGAACACCGGGAAGGCCGGGCTCAGCGTGAGCGTGCCTTCGACCTTGCGATCGGGCGCGGGTGTGCCGAAGAGGTTCTGCACATCGATCAGCGCCTTCAGGTCCTTGGGCTTGACCCAGCCTTCGGCGGCTTCGCTGCTGAGCTTGGCGACGACCTTGGTGCGGTCGGGCAGGAACTCCTGCACCTTCACGGTGGTGCTGCCGATCAGCAGGCCTTCCACCTCGGGGTTGCCAGGCGACGATTCACGCGGCAGGTAGAGGTTGACGGTGTAGTTGCCGGTGGGCGAGGTGTCTTGCGTGGCGTGGGCGATTTCCGCCGCGCCGCYGGGGCCGAGCTTGAGCTTTTCGCGTCGCACGCTGAGGCCGCGCGCGTCGATGATCTCGGCTTCGAGCGGCAGGTCGCGCAGCGACGTGCCCCAGTTGCCGGCCTTGACCATCATCGCGATGTGCATGGTGTCGCCCGGGCGGTAGATGCCGCGGTCGCTGAACACGTAGGCCGTCATCTGGTTCGGCACGCCGGCCGCGCGCAGGCCGCCGACGTCGAAGCGCGAGATGTCGAGCGTGCGGTCGGTGCGGTTGAAGGGCAGGAAGCTCAGGTCGCCGTCCTTGCGCACCACCAGCACCACGGGCGCCTTCTCGCGCTGGTAGCCGGCGAGGTTGGGCAGCTTGGCGGCGCCGGTGGCGTCGGTGGCTTGCGACGCGACGATCATGCCGTTGCGGCCCCACACCTCGACCAGCGCACCGGCCACGGGCTGGCCGTTGGCGATGCTCTGCACGAACACGTCGCGCGTGCCGTCGAGCGACTTCTTGGCGACGATGCCCAGGTCGGTGACGAGCACGAGGCGCTGGTCCTTCTGGTCTTCGGGGTTGCCGCTTTCGGGGTCGCCTTCGCCCTCGGACGACTGTTCTTCTTGCGCCTCTTCCGGCTGAGCCTGTGCGGCATCGCCCTCGGGCTTCTTCTTCGCCTTGGGGTCGTAGCCCTGCACCTTGAGCAGGAACACGCCGCGGCGGTCGGCCACGTCGCTGCGCAGGTATTGGGCGAAGTCGACGGTTTCGTAGTGGGCCTTGCCGGCGGGAATGCTGAGCGGAATCTCCTTCTGGAAGCGGTCGACGAGGCTGTCCGACTGCAGGCTGCCGAAGAACTGCGGGTGCGCGAAGTCGCCGTTGCTCTGCGTGACCAGGTGCTGCAATTGCTGCGGCAGCAGGCGGCCGATTTCGAGGCGGATGCCCGGCAGGTCGCGCACCAAAATCGGCAGCTTGCGCTCGCCCGACAGCGCGAGCAGCGAGCCCTGGCTCATGATGGTGAGCTCGGGCGCGAAGGTCTTGAGCAGCTGCACGTCCTGCCGCGCAGCGCCGAGCTGGTAGCCGCCGGGCGTTTTGAGGCCCTTGGCCACGCGCACCAGCAGGTAGCGGCCGCCTTCGGCCTGGGGCATGCGGAAACTGACCATCTCGGTCACTTCACGCTCGCTCGCGATGGGCTGCAGGTTGAGCTTTTTCGCGCGGCGCAGCACGGCGTCGGTGACCTTCGAGGGCTCGGCGGACCAGTCGAACTTCTCGTCCGGATCGCCCTTGGCTTCCTCCGTGGCAGGCAGCAGCCAGGCCTGCACCACGCGCGCCATTTCGCGCTCGTGCACCGGCATCGAGGCGGTGACGTGCATCACATGCTCGGGCTCGCCGTTCTCGCCGGTGACGATGGTGGGGTCGACGCTCGAGATGTCGAGGCTGAAGAGGCCGGGGATGTCGACGGCGCGCGACACGTCGTTGCGCAGGCCCGGGCCGCCCTTCTGCGCGACCGTGCCGGCCGTGAGGCTGAGCACCACGGGGCGCGTCTTCTCGGGAATGGGCAGCGGCTCGGACTGGAGGGTGGCGGTAAGACGCAGCTTGTCGTAGCTCACCGTGAACTTCTCGCTCGCGCACTTGCCCACGCTGAAGAACGAGGTGCTGCAGGCCTGGTCGTAGGTCAGCACCAGCCGCTTCTCGAACTCGGCCGTGTTCACGGGGTGCGAGAAGCGCACCTGGAAGAGGGCGCGGCGCACGTTGGCCTGCACCGGGTCTTGATAGAACTCCGCGCCTGCGATCTTCGCGGTGAATTCGGGCGAGGTGAACTCGTACTTGCGCTGCTCGATCTCGATGTGCGGCGCGAGCGCGTCCTTCGAGAGCTGCACCTTGTAGGGCTGGCCCACCGGCCAATCCTGCGCGGGCAGGAACTCCAGCTTCTTCTGGCTGCTCCACGTCCAGCGCCCGGCAATGGCGGGCTCGATGGCGATGCCGGTCGCCTCCTGGCCGATGCGCGCGATTGGCGCAACCGAGGCCGAGAAGTTGATGACGAGCGGGTTCGGCCCCCTGTCGTTCTCGATCTGCGTGCGCGACGGCGGCACGATCTGCGCGGTGGCGACGATGGGCTCGACGCGGTCGGGCGTGAGGCCATGCCACCATTTCAGGACGTGCGGGCTGGCCATCCATCCGGCCAGCACCAGCAGTGCGAGCAGCACCAGCCAGGCCAGCCGTTGCTGCAGCCACTGCAGCCCGAAGAGGAGAAAGGCGCCCGCGATGCGCAGCCAGCCCGGGGGTCGCCAGGAACCGATGAGTCCGCGCGCAAGCGGACGCAGGAAACCGAGCACGCGGCCCAGTCCGGTGAAGAGCACGTCGCTGAGCGACGCGAGTTTTCGATTGGCAACTTGAAGCATGGAAGCTCCCCCGATGTTTTTGTTGGCGCCTGGCAGTCTGCAGGCGATCTGTGAAGAGACGGCGCTGTGTGTGAAGTTTGCGTGAAAACTGCACGGGCCCGCGCTGGGGCTATCTCAGTGATCCATGGCGTGTTGTGCTGGAGGTTGCTTGTGTTCTGGATGCATTGGTTCGGGGCGCTGTTGTTCGGGGCGCGTGCACAGGCCACCGGGTGCTCCCCTCCGCGAATGTCCCCCGCTTCGCTCCTCCTTTATTTCGCTGCGGGGAGCACCCGGTGCCCTGTGCACGAGGGCACGCTG
>NZ_JBFUHN010000019.1:0-85802 GCF_056402375.1 Variovorax sp. P4_B10
CCCCCGGGCGGCGTGGTGTTCGTCGGCAGCTCCACCGTGCGCATGTGGACCCGCCTCGCGCAGGATTTCGCCCGCGTGCCCGGCGGCGTGGTCAACCGCGGCTTCGGCGGCTCGACGCTGGCTGACTGCAGCCTGTTCGCCCGCGAGCTGGTGGTGCGCTACAAGCCCCGGCAGGTGATGGTCTATGCGGGCGACAACGACCTGGCCGAAGGCCGAACGCCACTGCAGGTGCTCGACAGCTTCGCCCGCTTTGCCAACACGGTGCGCGCCGAACTCCCGAACACGCGCATCAGCTTCATCTCGGTCAAGCCCAGCCCTTCGCGCGAGCAGCTGATGCCGCAGATCCGCGAAACCAACCACGTGATCTCGGCCTACCTCAACCTGCTGCCCAACAGCGAGTTCATCGACATCTACACCCCGATGCTCGGCGTCGACGGCCGGCCGCGGATGGAGCTGTTTCGCGGCGACAGGCTGCACATGACCGATGAAGGCTACCGGCTCTGGCAGTCGGTGATCGCGCCGCACCTGCCGGGTGCCGCCGCGCCGGCACCGGCGCCAGCTGCCGCCCTGCCCTGATTGCGTCCGCCCCTTCGGCAGATACATGCGTTCGCTAGACTCGCGCCGGACTTGCGCGGGCGCCATCGAAACCTGCGCACTCAACGAAAAATTCACCGCCTGGCGCGGCAAGGAAGGGCCTCGATGGTCATGAAATTCTCCGCGGCGATCGTGCTGTCGCTGCTCCTGTCCGCCTGCGCGACGAAACCCGAAGCCTCCAGCCCGCCACCGCCTGTGATCGCCGTCCCGAAGACGGACGCCGGCGCCGCGCTGGTGCAACAGGCGAGCGAGGCCGTGGCCGCGAAAAAGCCGGCGCAGGCATTGCTCCTGGCCGACAAGGCCATCGCTTACTACGAGAGCACCTACCGCAAGAGCGGCGTTCTCGCGTACGCCGCACGCTCGGCGCCCGAGAGCCTGCTCTACGCGATGCAGGGGTACGAGGAGAAAACGCCAGCGCAGGTCTACGGCATCGAGTGGAGCCTCGCGTATTTTCTGAAAGGCTTCGCGCTGGTCGACCTGCACCGCATTCCCGAGGCCAGGGCTGCGTACGACGCCGCCATCAAGCTCTCTCCGCACAATTCTGCGTACCTCTCGGAGCGGGCGGAAACCGATATTGCCGAACACAATTGGCAAAGCGCGCTGGAGATATTCCAGAAAGCCCTGGACACCGCGGGGATCTCCCCACCCGAACGCAAGACCGCGGAGACGACGCGCGCGTTGCGGGGCATGGCCTTCGCCCAGATCGAACTCGGCAATCTCGATACGGCGAAGGCGCTGCACGAACGCGTGCTCCAACTGGACCCCGGGAACGAGAAGTCGCTGAACGAGCTCCGGCACATCCAGAACCAGAAGGCTCGGTTTCCCAACGTCTCGGTGCCTGTGGAAGCAGAGGCTGTGTCGGTTTTCACGCAGGCCAACTATCTGCGCGTGGTCATCAAGCAGCGCCAGTGCGACGCGATGGACGGGCCGCTGGTCGTCACGATGAACGCGAGATTTGAGGCGGCAAGAAAGGGCATCGCCGCGCGATACGGGGAAAGCTTTTTTGCCGCGAATCAAGCCACGAGAATCGCCATTGCGGATGCCCCGTGCAATCGCCGTGCCCTGGACCTATACCAGCAGAAAGTGCAGCTGATGGAGTCGTTCCTGCAACGACAGAAGTAGAAGCGCCGACGGCGGCCGCCCTCAGGCCGGTGCCGGCCCCGACGGCACATCGTCCGCCGGCGGCACATCGGCGCCGCGCGTGAACCGCGCCACGACGTACATCCCCGTGAACACCGCCAGCAGCAAGAGGCCGTCGCCCCACCAGGGCCGCGCGGTCTGGCTGTCGCCATAGAAGGCCAGCACCAGCAGCACCGCCACCAGGTGCGCGCAGAACACCGGCAGCGAGGCCGAGCCCATCGCCTCGAGCCAATGCAGGCGCGGGATCTTGCGCATCACCCAGGGCCCGAAGCGCACGGCCAGGATGCCCAGCGCCACGAGGTTGACGAGGCGCAGCGGCCCGAGCTGCCATTTGTCGAACAGCAGGTTCAGCTCCACGTCGCCGCCGAACGGCGCCTGGCCGTTGATGCCGGTGTGGCGCCAGTAGAGCCCATAGAGCGCGATGCCCGCCGCCGGCACCAGCAGCCACCACGGAAAGCGCAGCGGCCGCGCATCCGGCCCGTTGCGCGTCGCACCGATGCACAGGCCCGCGAACCAGAGGAACTGCCAGGCGTAGGTGTTGAAGGCGCCCATCTCGTGGAACGGCACCGGAATGCCCAGGTAGCGCACAGCCAGCCCATAGATCCATTCGCTGATGCCGAACTGGGCGGCCGCCCACACGGCGACGCTCGCCACCATCACCAGCGTCCAGCCGTGGCGCATGGCGAAGGCCAGCACCCAGGGACTCATCAGCATGAAGAAGATGTACATCGGCAGGATGTCGAGCAGCGCCGGCTCGTAGATCAGCAGCAGCCCGAACAGGAAGCCGTCGCGCGGCTCCGCCAGGTAGTACGAGACCAGGTTCTTCACCGCCGGCTGGTCGATGTGCAGCCCCAGCGCCGCGATCACGGTGAACAGGAACAGCAGGATCGCCGCCTGGCAGAGGTAGACCTTGACCACGCGCCGCCAGAACGCGATGCGCATCGAGTCCACCCCGCGGGCGTAGCCGATGCGGCTGTAGACCAGCCCCGCCACGAAGGCCGACAGCAAGACGAAGCCTTCGGCGGCCGAGACGAAGCCGAACGGCTGGCCCAGCGGATCGGTCAATCGGGTGGGGAGGTGGGTGACGGTCATCAGCACGAGCATCAGCCCGCGCAAGGCGTCTATTTCCCAGTAGCGTTTCATCGGTCGGCGGCGAGGTCTTGGTGGCGGTCTGCGCGGCGCACGCACGACGGTAGGGATTGTAAGAAGGCCGGCGTAAAGCTTCGCTGTGCGGGCCTTGAAGTCACGTTCGGGGGTGCGTGCACAGGCCACCGGGTACTCCCCTCCGCGAATGTCCCCCGCTTCGCTCCTCCTTTATTTCGCTGCGGGGAGCACCCGGTGCCCCGTGCACGAGGGCACGCTGCCGGTTTGCGGCCGATCAACCAGTGCTCTGAACGATCACGCCCCGAACAAAGCGGCCACACCAACGCCATATGACTGTTGGCACCGCCGTATTGACGCGCAAATCGGCTACGCTGCGCGCTGCCCCAAGGAGGAGAGATTCCGTGACCCGTTTCGTTCCCACATGGCTGCTGGCCGGCAGCGCGCTGCTCGCCGGCCCGAGCTTTGCCCTTCAGATCACCAGCCTGACCCCGCAGGGCGAGGTGGCGCGCGTGCGCCAGATCGTCGCCAAGTTCGACCAGGCCGCCGTCAATTTCGGCGATCCGAAGGCACCCGCGCCGCTCTCCGTGAGCTGCACCGACGCGCAGGCCGGCAAGGGCACCGGCCGCTGGACCGATGCGAAGGCCTGGGTGTACGACTTCGAGAACGACCTGCCACCCGGCGTGCGCTGCACCGTCACGCGGATTCCGACCTTCAAGCCCAGCGCGGGCGGCGAGCTGACTGGCCCGGAGCGCTACCAATTCAATAGCGGCGGCCCGTTCGTTCGCAGCTACATGCCGGGCAACTACGCGCGCATCGACGAGCAGCAGATGTTCGTGCTCGAACTCAACGGCGCGGCCACGCTCGAGAGCGTGCGTCAGAACGTCTGGTGCACGGCCGACGGCGTGGGCGAACGCATCCCCGTCAAGCTGCTCGACGGCGACCAGCGCGCCGGTTTGCTCAAGGCCTTCAGCCGCGAGAAGGAAGCCGCCAAAGACCCGCTGCGCTTCATCACGATGCAGTGCAACCGCACGCTGACGCCCGGCAGCAAGATGCAGATCGTCTACGGCAAGGGCGTGGCCACGCCGTCGGGCGTCGCCAACAACGTGGAGCGCCGCCTCGACTACCAGGTGCGCGAGCCCTTTGCGGTCTCCTTCACCTGCGAGCGCGAGAACGCGCAGGCCGCCTGCCTGCCGCTGCGCCCGATGCAGCTGCAATTCAACGCGCCGGTCACCCGCAAGCTGGCCTCGCAGATCACGCTCAAGGGCGACGGCAAGACGACCAAGGCCAAGCTCGAGAACGACGGCGGCACGCAGAGCGACGACGACGTGGTCAACGGCGTGAGCTTCGGCCCGCCGCTGGCCGAGAGCACCCAGTACAGCATCGAGCTGCCGTCCAAGTTCGAAGACGCCTCGGGCCGCCCGCTGGCCACGCCCGGCACCTTCCCGCTGAAGGTGGCGACCGGCGCGATGCCGCCGCTGGCCAAGTTCGCGGCCTCGCCCTTCGGCGTGATCGAGCGGCTGGCCGAGCCCGGCACGCCGCCGATGATGCCGGTGACCGTGCGCCGCGTGGAGCCGCAGCTGATGGTGCAGGCGCTCACGCCCGGCAAGGTCAGCGACATGAACCCGAAGACCGACGCGGACATCATCGCGTGGTTCCGCAAGGTGCGCCGCTACGACAACAACTACACCGTCAATCGCGATGTCGCACGCAAGGACGTGAAGGGGCCGCTGCCGCCGGTCATCGACAAGGACGACCGCACCAGCGTGCAGACCCGCATGCTGTCGCTGCTGGCGGGCCAGCCGGGCGTGAAGGCGCTCGACATGCCCAAGGCCGAGAGCGGCGATCCGCGCCCCTTCGAGGTCATCGGCATCCCGCTGACGCCGGGCTTCCACGTGCTCGAAATCGCCTCGCAGAAACTCGGCGAAGCGCTGCTCGACGAGCGCTACAACGCCGGCCGCACGATGTACGTGCGCACCACCGCGCTGGCCACCAACCTCGCGGTGCACTTCAAGCTGGGCCGCGAGAACTCGGTGGCCTGGGTCACCACGCTCGACAAGGGCAAGGTGGTGGCGGGTGCCGAGGTGCGCGTGTCGGGCTGCGACGGCAAGGCCGTGGCCACCGGCACCACCGACGCCAGCGGCATCGTCACGCTGCAGGGCATCTCGCCGCAGGCGCCCAGCTGCAACGGCCCCAACGAATACGACAGCGGCGCCTGGTTCGTCAGCGCCCGCGCCAAGGACGACAAGGGCGTCGAAGACCTCGCCTTCACCTGGAGCGACTGGCAGCGCGGCATCGAGCCCTGGCGCTTCAACGTGCCCACCAGCCTGCAGCCCGAAGCCGACCGCGTGGCCCACACCATCTTCGACCGCACGCTGCTGCGTGCCGGCGAAACGGTGTCGATGAAAAGCCTGATCCGCACCCAGACCAGCAAGGGCTTCGGCCTGCCGGAGAACCGGCCGAACACGCTGGTCATCACCCACGTCGGCAGCGGCCAGCGCTTCACGCAGCCGCTCAACTGGCGCAAGACCGCCACCGGCGGCCTGAGCGCGGAGAACACCTTCCCCATTCCGCCCGCGGCCAAGCTCGGCGCGTACGAAGTGATGCTGCGCACCGGCGCCGGCAAGGACRCCAACAGCGACAGTGAGGGCGACAGCGACGAAGGCGGCAACGGCCGCAGCTTCAGCACCGGCATCTTCCGCGTCGAGGAATTCCGCCTGCCCGTGCTCGAAGGCCGCATCGCGCCCACCGAGAAGAAACCGCTGGTCGCAGCCACCACGGTGCCGACCGACGTGCAGATCAACTACGTGGCCGGCGGCGGCGCCGCCAACCTGCCGGTGCGCGTGTCGGCCATGGTGCGCGGCAAGAGCCTGAGCTTTTCCGACTACGACGCCTTCAGCTTCAACCCGCCGCGCGCCGAACAGGGCGAAGGCACGCAGGCCGCGGCCGCGGCCGACACCGCAGGCGGCGAGGAAGACCTCAACAGCGCCAGCGACACCCGCGTGATCGCCGACAAGCTGCCGCTCACGCTGAACAAGGACGGCGCGGGCAAGGTCACGATCGACAAGGTGCCCAAGGTCAAGGCCGCGCGCGAGCTGCTGCTCGAAGCCACGTATGCCGACCCGAACGGCGAAGTGCAGACCATCCGCAGCACGCAGACGCTGTGGCCGGCTTCCGTCATCGCCGGCATCAAGACCGAAGGCTGGGTCTCCACCAGCCAGAAGCTCAAGTTCCAGGCACTCGCGCTCGACCTCACGGGCAAGCCCCAGGCCGGCGTGACGCTCAACGTGCGCGCCGTGGCGCGCATCACCACCACCAGCCGCAAGCGCATGGTGGGCGGCTTCTACACCTACGACAACAAGACCGAAACCAAAGACATCGGCACCGTCTGCAGCGGCAAGAGCGATGCACGCGGCCTGCTTCTGTGCGAATCGGAGCTGAAGGAAGCCGGCGAAGTCGAACTCATCGCCAGCGCCACCGACGGCGAGGGCCGCGACAGCAAGGCCGTGAGCTCCGTCTACGTCACCAAGCAGGGCGAACTCTGGTTCGGCGGCGAGGACAACGACCGCATCGACGTGCTGCCCGAGAAGAAGAGCTACCAGCCCGGCGAAGTCGCCAAGTTCCAGGTGCGCAGCCCTTTCCGCTTTGCCACCGCGCTGGTCTCGGTGGAACGCGAAGGCATCATCGAAACCCACGTCGTGCAGCTCGACGGCAAGGACCCGACGGTCACCCTGCAGGTCAAGCCCGAGTGGGGCCCGAACGCCTACGTCAGCGTGCTCGCGCTGCGCGGCCGCCTGCGCGAAGTGCCGTGGTACAGCTTCTTCACCTGGGGCTTCAAGGCGCCGCGCGAGTGGTGGACTGCCTTCTGGTACGAAGGCAAGGAATACGTCGCGCCCACCGCGATGGTCGACCTGAGCAAGCCCGCCTACCGCCTCGGCATGGCCGAGATCCGCGTCGGCACGCGCGCCCACCAGCTCGACGTGACGGTCACCAGCGACAAGCCCAGCTACCCGATCCGCAGCAAGGCGCAGGTCACCATCACCGCCAAGCTGCCCGACGGCAAGCCGGCGGCAGGCGCCGAAGTGGCGCTGGCCGCGGTCGACCAGGCGCTGCTGGAGCTGATGCCCAACGACAGCTGGAACCTGCTCAATGCGATGCTGCAGCGGCGCAGCTGGGGCGTGAGCACCTCCACCGCGCAGATGGAAATCGTCGGCCGGCGCCACTACGGCCGCAAGGCCGTGCCGGCGGGCGGCGGCGGCGGCAAGGGCCAGACGCGCGAACTGCTCGACACCCTGCTTGTGTGGAACCCGAAGATCGTGCTCGATGCCAACGGCCAGGCCGTGGTGACGGTGCCGCTCAACGATGCGCTCACCACCTTCAAGATCGTGGCCGTGGCCGATTCGGGTGCCAGCCTGTTCGGCACCGGGCAGGCCAGCATCCAGGCCACGCAGGACCTGCAGATCATCAGCGGCCTGCCGCCGCTGGTGCGCGAGGACGACCAGTTCCGCGCCCAGATCACCTTGCGCAACACCACGCAGAAGCCGATGAAGGTGGAGGCCACGCCGCGCGCCACGCTGCTCACGCTGGAGACGCAGACCGTGGACATCCCGGCCGGCGAAGCGCGTGAAGTGGCATGGACCGTGACCGCGCCTGCGCAACTCGCGCAGACGCGCGCCGAAGCCATCCTGTGGGAGATCGAAGCCAAGGACACCCTCGGCGGCGCGCGCGACGCGCTCAAGGTGCGCCAGCGCATCGTGCCTTCCGTGCCGCTCACGGTGCAGCAGGCCACGCTGGTGCAGATCGACGGCCCGTTCACCCTCGACGTGGCCCCGCCCGCCGACGCCCTGCCCGGCCGCGGCGGCCTCAAGCTGTCCCTGCAACCCAAGCTGGCCGAAGGCCTGCCGGGCGTGCGGGACTGGTTCGCGAACTACCCCTTCATCTGCCTCGAACAGAAGACCAGCAAGTCGGTCGGCCTGCGCGACGCGAAGATGTGGCAGGGCGTGCTGGCCCAGCTGCCGACCTACCTGGACAGCGACGGCCTCGCCAACTACTTCCCGCCGCGCGACGGCGAAGCCAACCGCGGCAGCGACATCCTCACCTCGTACCTGCTCGCAGCGACGAACGAGGCCGCGCAGCTCAACCCCGCCTTCGCGCTCGCCGACGATGTGCGTGCGCCGATGGAGTCGGGCCTGATCGCGTTCGTCGAAGGCCGCATCACGCGCGAATTCTGGAGCCCGCGCAAGGACCTGGACGTGCGCAAGCTCGCCGCGCTCGAAGCGCTCTCGCGCTACGGCAAGGCCAAGGGAAGCATGCTCGGCAGCATCACCATCGCGCCCAACCAATGGCCCACCAGCGCGGTGATCGACTGGCTCAACATCCTGAAGCGCGTGAACGACGTGCCGCAGCGCCAGCAGCGCCTGGACGAAGCCAACAACGTGCTGAAGGCCCGCCTGTCGTACCAGGGCACCAAGCTGATCTTCAGCACCGAGCAGGACGACTACTGGTGGTGGCTGATGACCAACGGCGACGTCAACACCGCGCGCCTCCTGCTCAGCGTGATGGACGACCCGGCGTGGAAAGACGACATCGGCAAACTCGCCAACGGCTTCATCGGCCGCCAGCAGAACGGCGCCTGGCACACTACCACCGCCAACCTGTGGGGCGGACTGGCGCTGGAGAAGTTCTCGAAGGTGTTCGAGAGCACGCCGGTGGCCGGCGTGACCGCCGCGACGCTCGGTGCCGTCAAGGCGCAGGTCGACTGGAACAAGGTCGAACGCGTGAAGACCAGCGACCCGGCCGGCGCACCGAACCAGACCACCTTCTTCGGCGCACCCGCATCGCCGGGCAACCTGAAGAACAACGCGATGTTCCTGCCGTGGGCTGCATCGCCTTCGGGCGCACCGGCGCGCGACACCCTGCTGGTCACGCAGCAAGGCACTGGCAAGCCGTGGCTCACGCTGCAGTCGATTGCCGCCGTGCAGCTGAAGGCGCCTTTCGCCGCGGGCTATGCGCTCAAGAAGACCGTCACGCCGGTCGAGCAGGCCACCGCGGGCAAGTACACCCGCGGCGACGTGCTGCGCGTGACCATCGAGGTGAACGCCAGCGCCGACATGACCTGGGTGGTGATCAGCGACCCGATCCCGGGTGGCGCCACCATCCTCGGCGGCGGCCTGGGCCGCGACTCGCAGATCGCCACCCAGGGCGAGAAGAAGTCGGGCGCAGGCTGGCCGGCCTTCGAGGAACGCAGTTTCGAAGCCTTCCGCAGCTACTACGAGTACCTGCCCAAGGGCGTGGTGAAGATGGAATACACCGTGCGCCTCAACAACGTCGGCGACTTCGCACTGCCGCCGAGCCGCGTCGAGGCGATGTATGCGCCCGAGATGTTCGGCGAGACGCCGAATGCGCGGGTGAAGGTGGAGGCGGCGAAGTAGCCGTCATTGCACATTCATCTGCCTTCGCCACCATCGAAACGAACCAACCACCTGGAGGACATCATGGGTCTCGCCGTCTGCGTCGGCATGCTTGCCGAACTGCTTGAAGAAGATCCCGAAGGTGCCGAGGCCTTCGAGGAGGACCTGACCGAAGCCAACCGCGTGCTGGCCGCCGCGGGACTCCCCCAGCACACGGAGCCGCGCGGGCCGCTCGAACTCGACTCGCGCGCGTCGATCGACGGCTTTCCCTATTCCTTCATCCACTACCTGCGCCGCGCGTATGCCCACCGCGTGCTGTCGCCCGACTGGGTGGCGACGCCGCTGCCGGACGATGTCGACCCCACGGAAGACCCGAAGATCCAGGTGCTGCTCGACGGCTCGGAAAGCCATCTGCTGTGCCACTCGGATGCGGAGGGCTTCTACGTGCCCGTCGATTTCAAGGACGTGCTCTTCGACGAAGAGGATGGCGACGAGAGCGGCCTCCCCGGCGGCATGCTCGGCTCGTCTTACCGGCTGCTCGATGAACTCGTGTTCGTGGCCCCTGCCCTCGGCATCCGGCTCACGGACGGCAAGCTCTCGGACGAGGAAGCGGAACGCATCGATGCGCTGATCGAGGACGACGGCGGCCTGTACCGTGAATACGTGTCGTGGTTGCTGCTGTACGAATCGGCGCGGCTGAGCATTGCGCACAAGACGGCGATCGTTTTCACCTGATCGAGATCCAGCGGGTGAGCGAAAGGAACGCGATCTTCTCGATGGCAAGGCCGTCGAATTCGGGGCCTTCGACAAGAAGTCGATCGAGCTTTTGCTGGTCGACTTGAAGACCCACGCGCCCGAGTTCATCATCGCTCTCGATGACTGAGGAGTCGGCGCGATGTTCGAAACGACAGTCCATTGGGTCAAAAATATCGAGCCGCACCGGCTCGGGTTGATGGCGCGGCCGCGTGGGGGCGAATTTCTGCACGAAGAAATCGCCTCCTGGCAACGGGCCTCGATCGGAATGGTGGTCTGCCTGCTTGAAGCAGAGGAGATCCGCGAGCTTGAACTTCGGGACGAGCCGTCGCTCTGCGCGGCGCACGGCATCGAGTTCATGCACTTTCCGATCCCGGACAGGGGAACGCCGCAATCGAACAAGGAGGTCTCCGTCCTGATCGCCAAACTGCACGCCGAACTCACGGACGGCAAGGCGATTGCCATCCACTGCCGAGCGGGCATTGGCCGCACGGGTTTGATCGCGGGCTGCCTGCTCCACAGGCTGGGTGTTCCGTTCAATGACATCTTTCACACACTGAGCCGCTCCCGCGGCATCGCGATGCCGGATACCTCTGCACAGGTCGACTGGTTCGGGCGCTACGCCCGCGAGCTTTCCAGCCCTCCTCGCGATCCCGGCCCTCCATCTCGAGACCAAGGCGCCTAGGCAACCACCGCTGGGCGTCCTCCCGATCGCACAAAATCATGCCCGCATGACAACACGCAACCGCATCTTCTTCCCCGGCAATCCCTGGCCCGAAGGCCATCCGATCGAGGAGTTCCGCTGGACCGCTTCCGTCAGAGACAACGAGGTGTGGTTCGACCTACACCTGCGAAGCGAAGACTACGAAGCAGAGCGCGAAATCGAAGAGCCTGAAGAAGACGACGAAGACGACTTCCCGAGCGACTGGGAAGCCCCCGGCGTCTGGACCAACTACCACCGCTGCACGCTCTCCTCGACCCAATGGCCGAACTACCGTGGCTTTGCCGTCTGTCCCCTGTCGGAGTTCAGCCTTGAACGCATCGACGGCTTCGAGGCCTGCGTGGACGATGCACCGTCCGAAGACCCACGCGACAACGCCTTCCACATCTACCTTTTCAGCCATGGCGCGGTGGCGCACCATCGCATCCGGTTCGAGCGGATCGCAGACACCGATCGCTTCAACATCGTCTGGACCGGAAAGATCGCGCTGAGCTTCGGTGGAGACCCCGAGTTCGATCGCACATTCACCGCCACCCTCTTCGATGTCGCGGCCCCTTGCATAGGATGAACAGGCCCTAGCCTTCGATGGGCACACAGGCCTACACTCCCGCCTCGGTCATCACCCCTCTCTCTCTCAGTTCACAGGAGAAATGCATGAACACCCAGGAAATCGCCAACAAGCTCGTGGCGGTGTGCAAGGCAGGGAAATTCGAGGACGCCCAGGTGCTCTACGCCCCCGACGCCGTGAGCGTCGAGGCCAGCGCCCCGCCCGGTGGGCAGCGCGAAGCGGTCGGCCTCGCGGCCATCAAGGCCAAGGGCGAATGGTGGGTTGCCAACCACGAGGTGCATTCCATGCAGGTCGCCGGTCCGTGGCCGCATGACGACCGCTTCATCGTCGGCTTCCGGTTCGACGTGACCATGAAGCCCACCGGCAAGCGCTTCACGATGGAAGAAATGGCGCTCTACACCGTCAAGGACGGCAAGATCGTGCGGGAAGAATTCTTCTATTCGGGCACGCCCTGACAACAACGAGGCCGGAGAAGACGCGGCGAGCCCCATGACCCTCGAATGGCGACACACGCTCGAAGCGCTCGACTGGAACGAGCTCTCCCGCCTCTACGAGATCGCCCCGCTGGGGAACAAGAAACCGGCCGACCTGAAGATCGTGTTCTCGAACAGCCTGTTCAAGTGCCTGGTCTATGTAGACGGCCGGCTGATCGGCGCCGGGCGCGCGGTGGCCGACGGCCTCGACTGCTCCTATATCTGCGACGTGGCGGTGCACCCGGACCACCAGGGCATCGGCCTGGGCAAGGCGATCGTCGCGCAGTTGGTCGAGTTTTCGCGCGGGCACCGCAAGATCATCCTGTACGCGGTGGCGGGCAAGGAGCCCTTCTACAAGAAGCTCGGTTTCAAGCGCATGCGCACCGCGATGGCGATCTTCAGGAACGAGCAGCAGGCGCTCGATGGCGGGTTGATCGACGAGAGCTGACGACCGCGGTACGGTTACGGCCGTTACGCGCGTGACGAAGCACGGGGCCTGCGGCGTTGTGAATGGCGGCTGTGCGCCAGATGATCCAGCACCGTCCATCACACACAGCACGCGCCATGCCTCGAGTTCCAGCCCCCTTCACGACCCGCACCGCCCCCCGCCGCGCCTTCCTCGCCCGGAGCGGCTGCGGCCTGCTCGCCGCCCTCGGCGCCACGCGCTTCGCCGATGCGGCCACGCCCGTCGCGCACGTCGAGGAGCGGCCGGACCTCGCCAGATATTTCAAGGAAGCCGGCGTGTCCGGAACCTGGGTGGTGCTCGACAGCGCCACCTCGAAGCTCACCGTGGTCGACCGCCGGCGCGCCGAGCGGCGCTACAGCCCGGCCTCGACCTTCAAGATTCCCAACAGCCTGATTGCGCTGGAGAGCGGCGCGGTGAAGGACATCGACGAGATCCTTCCCCATGGCGGCGGAACCTACAAGCGCAAGGAGTGGGAGCGCGACATGAATCTGCGCGACGCGATCCGCGTCTCGCACCTGCCGATCTACCGCGGGGTGGCGCGCCGCATCGGCCTTGCGCGCATGAACGAATGGATCGCCAGGCTGCACTACGGCAACGAGACCCTGGGCACCGAGGTCGATCAGTTCTGGGTGAACGACAAGCTGAGGATCTCCGCCGTCGAGCAGGTGCGCTTCCTGATGCGACTCGCGCAGCGCAGCCTGCCGATGTCCCAGCGAAGCCAGGACATGGTGCACGACATCACCCTGATCGAGCAGACACCGGCCCATGCGCTGCACGCCAAGACCGGCTGGTACGAAGCGCCAAGCCTCTCGCTCGGCTGGTGAGTGGGCTGGGTGGCACTTGCAGATGGCGGCGTGAAGAGCTTCGCGCTCAACATCGACATGCACGGCGAAGCCGATGTCGCCAAGCGCATCCCGCTGGGCCGCACGCTGCTGACGCAGATGAACGTGCTTCCGGCTTAGAGCCTGTTTACGATCTACTTGGGACCATGCAGATGCTTGTTGGAGTGAGCTGCACGGCGTGATTTTCGACCGATTCGGGACGCGTGCACAGGACACCGGGTACTCCCCTCCGCGAATGTCCCCCGCTTCGCTCCTCCTTTATTTCGCTGCGGGGAGCACCCGGTGCCCTGTGCACGATGAGCGCAGCGCCTGTGCGAGCCGATCAACGACTGCTCCGAGCGATCACGCCGATGGTGTGCTCTGCGCAGCGAAATAAAGGAGGAGGCCTGCGGCCCTAGGCCGCGCCGGGGGACATTCGCGGAGCAGAGTACACCGTCGGCGTGATCGCGCCCTGAACAACAAGCCTCAATGTGGCCCCAAGGTCGCAAACGGGCTCTTGGAAGGCATCCCCTCGCGCAGACACGTTGCGGGCAAAATGCCCCGCAGGTGCCCTCATGAATACACGATTTGTCGAAGCCTTCCTCTGGGCCGCGCGGCTCGGCAGCTTCCGCGCAGCGAGCGACCGGCTCCACATCACGCAGGCGGCCGTGTCCAACCGCGTGGCCTCGCTCGAGGAAGACATCGGCGCGCGCCTGTTCGAGCGCGACGCGCGCGAGTTGCGGCTCACGCCCGTGGGCGTGCGGCTCATGGACTACGGCGAGCGGCTGCTCGAACTGCGCCGCGAGATCGTCTCGCTGGGCCGCCCGCGCGGCGACATCCTCGGGCTGGTGCGCATCGGCGCCATCGAGACGGTGGTCCACACCTGGCTGCTGGGCTTCCTGACGAACCTGCGCTCCACCTATCCGGGCATCGAGGTGCAGCTGACCTCCGAGACCACCCTGGCCCTGCACCGCGACCTGCGCGAAGGCGCACTCGACATCGCGCTGCAGACCGACCACATCGCCGGCGCGGGCATCGTGAGCACGCCCTGCCTGCCGATGCCGATGGGCTGGGTCGGCCCGATCGGTGCCGAAGGAACGCAGACCGTCGACCAGCTGCTGCGCCAGCCCGTGCTCACGATGAGCCCCCGCTCGCAGCCGCACGAGGCGCTCAAGAACCTCTACCGCGCGGCGGGCATTCCGCTGGGCAAGGTGCACTGCGTGAGCTCGATCTCGGCGCTCGCGCGGCTGGTGAAGGCGGGCTTCGGCAACGCGCTGGTGCCGCTGCCGCCCTGCTATGAATACGTGGCCAGCGGCGATGTGCGGATCATCGAGTGCGATGCGCTCATCTCGCCGCAGCGCATCGTGGTGAGCCACCTGGAGGCCGCCGACTCCGATGCCATCCGCCTCGTGGCCGAGCTGGCCTGCCGGGCGTCCGACCAGTTCACCACGTCGGCCGTTGCACCAACCTGGAGCGCCGCAGCAGAGGGTTAACCCTCAAGATCGCGCATTCCAGCCCCATAAAGGGGCCAGTAATTCTTGTGGCTGTCGCCCATAAAAACTCGTTTGTGACAGCACGCCCCTGCGACGGAAGATCGCGCCTTCATTTTTCGAAGGCCCGCCCTTTCTTCCGTCGCCATGAACACCCCTGACTCTTCTTCCCCTGCAGCGAACGCGAACGGCCTGCTGTTCGTCGCGTCCGATGTCGAACCGGCCGACGAAGCCGACTTCAACCGCTGGTACGACAGGGAACATGTGGAAGAGCGCGTGCGCATTCCCGGCTTCCTGTCCGGCGCGCGCTACTTCTCGCTCGAAGGGGGGCGCAAGTACCTCGGGCTGTACCGCACCGAATCGCTGGCCGTGTTCGGCTCGGCTGGCTACCGCGCCGCATTCGAAAAGCAGACGCCGTGGTCCGTCGCCAACCTCGACCGCATGCGCCAGCCGATTCGCCGCGTGTGCGCCGTGCGCGCGGTCACCGGCTTCGGCAGCGGCAGCCATGTGGCCGTGCTGCCTCTCGCCGTCACCGGCAACGTCGAGGCGCTGGTTGCACGCGCCGCCGAAACCGGCCGCCAGCTGGCCGAGCAGGCAGGCTTCGTGCAGTCGTACCTGCTGGCACCCGACGCCACGCTCAGCACACCGCTGCCGCGCGAAGCTGTCGAAGGCCGCGTGCTGCAACCGATGCTGGTGGTGGAAACCAGCAGCGCCGATGCAGCGCGCACCGCACGCACTTCTGCAACCGCCGCACTCGATGCCGACCCGGCGGCCGCATGGCTGCTCGCGCTCGGCTGGAAGCTGAACGCCGCCGAGCTGAACTGATCCCGCCTCGCCGCATTTCCTGCTTCTTTCTCCTTCTCTCCATTGAACAAGGGCATTCCCATGACCGAACACGTTCTCACCGCCCCGGCCATCGCCGCGGCACCGCCCCGGATGGGCCGGCTGGCCATGGCCAGCTCCATCGGAACCACGCTGGAGTGGTACGACTTCACCGTCTACAACATCATGGCCGCGCTGGTCTTCAACGCGGTGTTCTTCCCGTCCTTCGACCCGCTGACGGGCACCATCCTCGCCTTCTCGACCTACGCGGTCGGCTACATCTCGCGTCCGCTGGGCGGCGTGGTGTTCGGCCATCTCGGCGACCGGCTCGGCCGGCGCTTCGTGCTGGTGGCCACGCTGGTCATCATGGGTGTGTCCACCGGCCTGATGGGCCTGCTGCCGACCTACGCGGCCTGGGGCATCTGGGCGCCGGTGGCGCTGGTTGCGCTGCGTTTCGTGCAGGGCGTGGCGCTCGGCGGCGAATGGGCCGGCGCGGTGCTGCTGTCGATGGAACACGGCAAGCCCGACGAGCGCGGCCGCAACGCCTCGTACACGCAGGTCGGCCCGTCGTGCGGCACGCTGATCGGCACCGGCTTCATCGCCGTGGTGTCGGCCTGGCTCAGCCCGGAAGACTTCCAGGCCTGGGGCTGGCGCATTCCCTTCATCTCCAGCGTCGCGCTGGTGCTGTTCGGGCTGTGGCTGCGCCGCGGCGTGGACGAGACGCCGGTCTTCCTCGAAATGGAACAGAAGAAGGCCACCGCCAAGACCCCCATCAAGGAAGTGCTCACGCAGCACTGGCGCCGCCTGCTGGTGGCCGGCGGCTCGCGCATCGGCTCCGACGTGCTCTATGCGCTGGTCGTGGTGTTCACCCTCACCTACGTGACGACGGTGCTGCATCTCTCCCGGCCGCTCGCGCTCACCGCCACGATGATCGGCGCGGCCTGCAACGCGGTCGCGGTGCCGTGGTTCGGCAGCCTGTCGGACCGCATCGGCCGCCGGCCGGTGTACATCGCCGGCGCGTTGCTGGGCATCGTCTGGGCCTTCGTTTTCTTCGTGCTGATGAACAGCGCACACCCTGTTGCCATCTGCGCGGCGGTGGTGGTCGGCCTGATCATCCACGCGATGATGTATGGCCCGCAGGCCGCCTTCGTGACCGAGCAGTTCCCCGGCCGCGTGCGCTACGCAGGCTCGTCGCTGGCCTACACGCTGGCCGGCATCCTTGGCGGCGGCTTCGCGCCGCTGATCATTGCGACCCTCTTCAAGTCGTGGGGCAGCACGGTGGCCGTGTCGCTGTATGTGACGGGCGCCCTGTGCGTCACGCTGATCGCCCTCTTCATCGCCCGAGAAACCGCCAAGCGCCCCCTTGAAGCCTGAGACGACCATGCACCTGCGTTTTGCCTGCGAAACCGTGAACGCCGACGGCGCACGGTCCATCGAACTGCGTTCCGTCGAGCCCACCGCGCTGGTGGTGGCGGGATGGACCGGCCGCGACATCGCGGCCATCGAACACCACATCGAGGAACTGGCGGCGCTCGGCGTGCCGCGTCCTTCCAGCGTGCCGCTGTACTACCGCGTGGCAACCCAGCTGCTGACCCAGTCGCCGGCCATCGAGGCGCTGGGCGACCGGAGTTCCGGCGAGGCCGAGCCCGTGCTCTTCTTCTCGCAGGGCGAGTGGTGGCTGAGCGTGGCCTCGGACCACACCGACCGCCATGTCGAGAGCTATTCCGTCGCCGTCTCCAAGCAGATGTGCGCCAAGCCGGTGGCCCAGGTGGCCTGGCGCTGGCGCGACCTGCAGGCGCATCAGGATGAAGTGGAACTGCACTCGCGCATCTTCGAAGGCGGCCGCTGGGTGGACTACCAGCGCGGCACGCTCGCATCGATCCGGCCGCTGGCCGCGCTGCGCGACGGCATGCCCGGTGCGGGTGCTGCGCCCGAAGGCCTGTTCATGACCTGCGGCACGCTGGGTGCGCTGCCCAATGCCAGGGGCGAAGGCATCCGGCCCGCGGCGCAGATGGAAATCGAGTTGCACGACCCGCGGCTGCAACGCCGCATCGTGCATCGCTACGCGGTGGAAGCACTGCCGGTGGTGGCGTGATGCGCGGCACCGGCCATCTCACCATCGCCGCCCTGCGCGAGCGCATCGCGCGCGGCGGGCTGTCGCATGAAGCGCTGATCGAGCAGGTGCTCGAAGCGGCCGCCCTGCCTTCGGCGGCGCATGTGTTCACGCGGCTCTACGCCGACGCCGCGCGCGCTTCGGCACGGCATGCCGATGCGGCGCAGAAGGCGGGCGTTCAGCTCGGCGCGCTCGCGGGCCTGCCGGTGTCGATCAAGGACCTGTACGACGTCGCCGGCGAAACCACGATGGCCGGCTCGGCCGTCTGCGCGGGCGAGCCGCCCGCCGTGCGCGATGCTGTGGCCGTGACGCGGCTGCGCACGCAAGGCGCGGCCGTCGTCGGCAAGACCAACATGACCGAGTTCGCGTTCTCCGGCGTGGGCATCAACCCGCACCACGGCACGCCGCACAACCCGGCGGATGCGGACACGCCGCGCATTCCGGGCGGCTCGTCGTCGGGCGCGGCCGTGTCGGTGGCGCTCGGTCTTGCCGTCGCCGGGCTGGGCTCGGACACGGGCGGCTCGATCCGCATCCCCGCGGCGCTGTGCGGGCTCGTGGGTTTCAAGAGCACGCAGTCGCGCGTTCCGCGCACGGGTGCCTTCGAGCTCGCGCGTTCGCTCGACACCGTCTGCGCCATGGCGCGCAGCGTCGAAGACTGCCTGATCGCCGATGCGGCCATTGCCGACGCGCCGCTGGCGGTGCGCAGACGCCCGCTGGAAGGCCTGCGCCTCGCCGTGCCCCGAACGCTGATGTTCGACGGCATCGAACCGGCGGTCGCACACGCCTTCGAGCGTTCGGTGCAGGCCCTGTCGGCGGCGGGCGCGCAGGTGGTCGACATCACGCTGGCCGAACTCGCCGAGATCGCGTCGATCAACGCGCCCGGCGGCTTCTCGCCGGTCGAGGCGTCGGCGGTGCACCGCGAGCGATTTGCCGCCCGACGCGAAGGCTTCGATGCCCGCGTCGCCGCACGCATCGCGCTCGGCACCGAGGTGCGCGCTGCCGACTACATCGCCATGCAGGACCGCCGGCGCGACTGGATCGTCCGCGTCGAGCGCGCCCTCGAAGGCTTCGATGCGCTGGTCTGCCCGACCGTGCCGATCGTTGCGCCGCCCATCGCGGCGCTGGCCGAGGACGCCGCCTTCTTCCAGGCCAACGGCCTGCTGCTGCGCAACACCTTCGCGATCAACCTGCTCGACGGGTGTTCATTCAGCCTGCCGTGCCATGTGCCCGGCGAACTGCCGGTGGGCCTGATGCTCTCGTCGGTGCGCGGCGACGACGCGCGGCTGGCGGCTGTGGCGCTGGCCGTCGAGCCCGTGTTGCGCATCCACTGAGCCGGACAGCGGGGCTGCGCCGCCAACGCGGCGGCGATTCGGCTATCGTCTTGCGAATGCCGCCTTCGCAACCTTCGCTCACCGGTCCCCGGGTTCTTCTGCGCCCGCTGCTCGCCTCCGACGCGGCGGCACTTGTCGCCGCCGCCGCAGACGGCGAACTCTGGAGCCTGCCTTTCACCGTCGTTCCCTCGGCCGAGACGGTCGATGCCTACATCGGCCATGCGCTCGCCGGCCAAGCCGCGGGCACCGTCATGCCCTTCGCGACCGTGCTGCGCGAAACCAGCCAGGTCATCGGCTCGACGCGCTTCTGGAAGATCGACCGCGTCCACCGCAAGCTCGAGATCGGAAGCACCTGGATTGCTGCCTCGTGGCAGAAGAGCTTCGTCAACACCGAGGCCAAGTACCTGATGCTGCGGCATGCCTTCGAAGAGATGGCCTGCGTGCGCGTGCAGTTCACGACCGACGAGATCAATGCGAAGTCCCGTGCGGCCATCCTGCGGCTCGGTGCGAAGCAGGAAGGCATTGTTCGCCACGAACGGATCATGCCGGACGGCCGCAAGCGCAACTCGGTGCGCTTCAGCATCATCGACGACGAGTGGCCGGCGGTGAAAGAGCAACTGGAAGCGAGGCTTCGCGCATGACCCATTCCGTCGTCGCCACTGAAGAGCGCCACTTCGAGAGCCTGCACAAGGCGCTCGACATCGTGGCGCGCGAAAAAAAGTATCTCGCGCAGACCCAGGCGCCGCCGCTGGCGCAATCGATCGCCTTCTACCGCAACGTGCTCGCCAGGAAATTCCCGCATTTCGTGGCGGTCGATGGCAACGGCAAGGTCGTGGGCTGGTGCGATGTGTCGCCGGTCTTCGGAAATTCGCGGGCCCACATCGGCATCCTGGGCATTGCCCTGCTGCCCGAGGCGCGCGGCCTGGGACTCGGTGCGCAGTTGCTGCAGGCT
The DNA here is from genome assembly GCF_056402375.1 of Variovorax sp. P4_B10. Lineage (NCBI taxonomy): Bacteria > Pseudomonadati > Pseudomonadota > Betaproteobacteria > Burkholderiales > Comamonadaceae > Variovorax > Variovorax sp. P4_B10. Next base: position 19,756 of record NZ_JBFUHN010000019.1, read on the forward strand.
GCCATCGACAAGTCATGGTCGTGCGGGCTCACCCGCATCGAACTGGCCGTCCGCGCGGACAACCTGAATGCCAAGGCGCTGTACGAGCGCTTCGGCTTCGAACACGAGGGACTCGCGCGCCGTGCCAGCCTGATCGACGGCATTTACCACGATGCCTTCAAGATGGCCTTGCTTCGCTAGACTGAAACATTCACTGCAATCCGGAGAGCGTTCCCATGTGCAGAAGCATCAAGACCCTCTACAACTTCGAGCCCCCCGCCACCGAGCAGGAGATACGCGCCGCCGCATTGCAGTTCGTGCGCAAGCTCAGCGGCTTCAGCGTGCCGTCGAAGGCCAACGAAGAAGCTTTCGATCGCGCGGTCGATGAGGTGGCCGCCACCGCGGCGCGATTGATCGATTCGCTCGTCACCACCGCCGAGCCGAAAGACCGCGCCATCGAGGCGGAACGTGCAAAGGCCAGGTCGGCCGCCCGGTTCGGCACCGCAACCGCATCCGCCTGAAAAGCCCCCGCCGACACTCGCTGGCCCGGCATTTGATATGGTGTTTGCCTGCGGCTCCCCCATCGATCGAGGGCGGCCAAAAAGCACATGAAAAAGACCTACACCGGCGGCTGCCACTGCGGCACCGTGCGATTCGAAGCCGACATCGACCTGAGCCTGGGCACCCTGCGGTGCAACTGCGCCATCTGCACCCAGACACGCTTCTGGCCGGCCATCGTCGCGACCGACGCCTTCCGGTTGCTCGAAGGCGAATCCGAACTCAGCGAGCAGATGCTCGACACCCGCAACAGCCACTACATCGTGTGCAGACACTGCGGCGTGCGCTCCTTCGGCGTGGGCCATTCGCCCGAGACCGGCGCGAGCGCCTACGGCGTGAACGTGACCTGCCTCGACGACGTGGAACTCGACGACCTCGCCAGCTCGCCGATCAGCTATGTGGACGGGCATCGCGGCACCTGGCATGTCGCGCGCACGGCCATCGGGGCCTGACGAAGAGAATCGCTTCCCACGAACACAACCACCACCTGGAGACAACTTCATGCCCGTCGAACTCTGGCTCGCCTTCGTCGCGGCCTCTGCCATCCTGCTGATCATTCCGGGGCCGACCATCCTCACGGTGATCAGCTACTCCATGTCGCACGGCCGCCGCGCCAACGTGCCGCTGGTGGCGGCCGTGGCGCTGGGCGACTCGACCGCGCTGGTCGTCTCGCTGCTGGGCCTGGGCGCACTGCTGGCGACCTCGGCCTTCTGGTTCACGGCGGTCAAGTGGGTAGGCGGGCTGTACCTGCTGTACCTCGGCATCCGGCTGCTGCGCGCCGGCATCGCCTCCACCGAGATGGCGGCGCCCGAAGCGCCCGGCTCGCGCTGGCGGTTGTTCGCCAACACCTACCTGGTGACAGCGCTCAACCCCAAGGGCATCGTGTTCTTCGTGGCTTTCCTGCCGCAGTTCATCAGTCCCGCGGCCGACGTGACCCGCCAGCTCTGGGTGCTGGCCGCCACCTTCGTGGCGATGGCGGCGCTGAACGCAACGCTCTATGCGGTGTTCGCCGGTTCGGCCCGCAAGCTGCTCTCGTCGCCGCGTGCACAGCGGCGTTTCAACCTCGCGGGTGGGTCGCTGCTGAGTGCGGCGGGCATCTGGGCGCTGATGGCGCGCCGGCCGGTGTGAGGCCGGTGTAAAGACGCGCGGCTGACACCCTTCACGAAAAAAAGGGCCGCGAAGCACGGTGCTTCGCGGCCCTTTTTGCATCAGTAGCGGTACGGGTTGTTCGGGCTGCGGTCGTAGCGGTTGGGCACGCCGTCGTTGTCGCGGTCGCGGTCGTAGCGGTTCGGCACACCGTCGCGGTCGCGGTCGCCGTACTGGTGGCCGCGCGGCGGCGGCGGGCGGTCGTAGGGTACGGCCACGCAGCCGGCCAGGACGGCCGATGCGGCCAGCAGGATCGCCAATATCTTCGTCATGATGCGTTTCTCCTTGGAGTGGTTATGAAACCGGGGTTCGCCTCCTGCGAGCCGGTACTGCATTGAAGGCCACACCGGTACGCATTGGGTTTCTCCATGAAGGCCGTTGCGTGAAGTTCGTTACCGGATGTGGAATCTGCTGTGAACTTTGGGCTGAAGTTTTCACCCCGGCAAGGCGGCAAGCCGCCCGTCCCGGAGTAGGTGCAGTTCCCGTGGTGCATCGCCGAGAATGCGAGCACCCTCCAGATGGACAAACACCTTTCGATGCAGCCGCCTGCGCCTTTCATGCCCACCCGCAGGGCCCTCGCCGCGGCCTTGCTGGCAACGGCCTGCGCGCACCCGGCCTGGGCGCTCGTCAGCTTCGAGGAGGTCAAGCGCGAGTTCCGCTCCTCCGACACGGCCGTGCTCGACCGCAACGGCGAGCTGCTGCAGCGCGTGCGCACCGACGCCACCGTGCGGCGCGGCCAGTGGACCGCGCTGGCCGATGTGTCGCCGGCCCTGCGCACGGCCATGGTGCTCAGCGAAGACCGGCGCTTCTACGAACACAGCGGCATCGACTGGCGCGCGGTGTCTTCCGCAGCCTGGGGCAACCTCTGGAACACACGCACCCGCGGCGCATCGACCATCACGATGCAGCTCTCGGGCCTGCTCGACGACGACCTGCGCCGCGCCGCAGGCGGGCGCAGCTTCACGCAGAAGATCGGCCAGACGGTGGCGGCCACGCAGCTGGAGCGCAGCTGGCGCAAGGACCAGATTCTCGAGGCCTACCTCAACACCGTGCCGTTCCGCGGCGAGATCGTGGGCATCGATGCGCTCTCGCGCACGCTGTTCAGCAAGGCGCCGAGCGGCCTCGACGCACGAGAGGCCAGCGTGGCCGCGGCCCTGGTGCGTGCACCCAATGCCACGCCCGCGCTCGTCGCGCAGCGCGCCTGCGAGGTGCTGCGCGCGATGGAGCCCGAGCAGAAGGTCGACTGCGGGGCGATCGACATGTTCACCAGCGCGGCGGTGCAGCGGCGGGCCTTCGATGCCAACGAAGGCATCGCGCCGCATGCAGCGCGGCGGGTGCTGCGCGAGATGCGGGATGCGAATGCGGGGGCAGCCCCCACCCCGGCCCTCCCCCAGAGAGGGAGGGAAAAAGACAAGGAAGCGGTCGTGCGGACGACCTTGCGCGCGCCCTTGCAGCGCTTTGCCCTCGACACCCTGCACCGCCACCTGCGCGAGCTGCGCGACCGGCACGTGGAAGACGGCGCGCTCGTGGTGCTCGACAACGCGAGCGGCGAGGTGCTGGCCTGGGTCGGTTCCTCGGGTCCGTTGAGCCAGGCGGCCGAGGTCGACGGCGTGACCGCGCTGCGCCAGCCGGGCTCCACGCTCAAGCCGCTGCTCTATGGCCAGGCGATCGCCGAGAAGCGGCTCACCGCGGCCTCGCTGATCGAGGACTCGTCGGCCCAGATCAACACCGCCAGCGGCCTCTACATTCCGCAGAACTACGACCGCCGGTTCAAGGGCCCGGTCTCCGCACGCACCGCGCTGGCCGCCTCGCTCAACGTGCCGGCCGTGCGCACGCTGGTGATGGTGTCGCCCGAGTCCTTCGCGCGCGAACTGCGCGCCGCCGGCCTGCCGCTGCGCGAAAGCGGCGACTACTACGGCTACAGCCTCGCGCTCGGCAGCGCCGAGGTGTCGCTGCTGTCGCTCGCCAATGCCTACCGCATGCTGGCCAACGGCGGGCGCTACGGCCCCACGACGCTGACCGCGCGGCCGCCTGCGTCGCCGGCCGACAAGGCCAGGGCCGCCGGCGCGCCGCCGCTGCTCGATCCGCGCGCCGCCTTCATCGTCGGCGACATCCTCTCCGACCCGAACGCGCGCACGCGCACCTTCGGGCTCGACAGCATCCTCTCCACCCGTTTCTGGACCGCGGTGAAGACCGGCACCAGCAAGGACATGCGCGACAACTGGGCCGTGGGCTGGTCGCAGCGCTACACGGTCGGCGTGTGGGTCGGCAATGCGAGTGGCGCGTCGATGTGGGACGTGAGCGGCACCAGCGGCGCTGCGCCGATCTGGGCCGAGGTGATGCGCTTCCTGCACGCGCGCGAACCGAGCCGCTCGCCCGCGCCGCCCGCCGGCCTGGTCGAGGCGCGCGTGGAATTCGGCCCCGCCGCCGACGGCAACGCCATCGAGGCCGCGCGCAGCGAGTGGTTCCTGCAGGGCACCGAGCAACCGCTGTTCGCGCTCGACACCCGCATGGCGACCGATGCCATGGCCGCGCGCATCACCGCACCCGCGGACGGCACCATCATCGCGCTCGACCCCGACATTCCCCCGCTGCGCCAGCGCGTGCGCTTCGAATCCGAAGGCCGCGGCGTGCAGTGGCGCATCGACGGCAAGTTCTTCGCGCGCGGCAACAGCGCGCAATGGCTGCCCTGGCCCGGGCGCCATGTGATCGAGCTGGTGGACGCCGGCGGCAAGGTGGTCGACCAGCGCAAGCTCGAGGTGCGGGGTGCGGGCGTCGTGACGAAAAGCGCGCGCCGATGAGGGCGGCCCGCATGCCAGAATCAACGCATGCTGCCCACCGATGACGATGCCCGCCGTCTTCAAGTAACGCCCGCAGATCTGCGCGGCTGCCGCAACGGCGAGCTGGATGGCAGCCTGCTCCGGCCGGTCCCGGGTGGCCAGTTGCACCGCTGCGCAGCCATCGCCTGGGTTGCCATGCGGGAGGCGGCCGGCAGGGACGGCATTCACCTCGAGCCTACGCACAGCGTCGATACCTACCGGCCTCTGGCCGTGCAGGTCAGGGTTTTCCTGCGCCGGTATGCGAACGAGCCACAGCAGGACGAACGCGCTCCTGTGAATTGGGACGGAAAGACCTGGTGGCTCAAGCCGGGTTGTGCACCTGCGGCGGTACCAGGCACGTCGAGCCATGGGCTGGGACTGGCGGTCGACGTCCGCCACGCCAGCGAACGCCCGCGCGCGCAATGGCTGCGAAACCACGCCCATGAATTCGGCTGGTGGAGAGAGTTCGCGGAAGAACCCTGGCACTGGCGCTATTGCGCGGGCGACGAGGCGCCTGCCTATCTCGGGGCGCTGCCGAGCGCTTCGATGGACTCGCAGATCAGTGCGTCGAAGCGATTGCTTCTCTGAACGTCCTCGGGCCAGTTGTAGAGCGGAAGGCCGTTCTGCACGGCGACATCGGCACTGAGTTTCTGCAGCGCCTCGAGCGCAGGCAGGGCGAAACGCCCGCCTTCGAAAACGGGGCTGTCGAACACGCGCTGGCCATTCACGTAGGTGCGCGAGAACAGCGCAGGCGGTATCTGCACGGCGCCGCCTCGGCCTGCCGCACGGGCTTTCATCCGCCAGTACGGCGATGCGGACAGGGGGCTGCCGAAGACATCCTCGCAACGCGCATGGCGGGTGCGGAGCGCATCGCGGTCGACCACGCTGTTGTCGACGAACGCGGTCTCCATCCACCGCGTCATGCCCTCCAGGTACCAGCGGGTCTTGAACATCGCATAGCCGTACTGGAAGAGGTGGAACAGCTCGTGCGCGGGCGTGATGTTCCGGCTGGGCTGCAGGCGGCCGTTGACCGCGAACGACAGGGCGCAGTCCCCGCCCGCGCCGCCGCCTTGGGATTTTTCGCGGCTGACCTCGTCGAAAGCCAGGCCGTTGCCTTGTTCCATCGCCATCACGAAGACGTTGATGGCCTCGGCCAGCCGGTAGCGCGGCTGGCGCAGCGGATGGCGAAGGCCGAGCACGTCGGTGTAGACCGAGCGCGCGGTGGTCAGCTGGATGACCAGGTCGTCGATCGCGTCCGGAATGCCATTGCCGTTCGCATCGGTGGGATCGGCAAGGGCATCGGGGCCTTCCGTCGCATAGCGGATCCGGAACTCGTCGACCTTCAGCGTCCTGTTCAGCCGCGTCTGCATGCCGGACGCACTGGCGCGGCAGCGCCCGGGAGAACCGTCCGCACCCTGCGCCCATGCCAGCCGCAAGCCGAGGATCCCGATCGCCGCGACCGCGACGGCGGCGAGATGGCCCGGACGGATTTTCATCCGGGCACCTCCTCGCCGCACTTGAGCATGTCGACGAGTTCGCCCAGCCGCGTGCCGCCGGACCCCTTGACCAACGCAAGGTCGCCGTGCGCAAGGAGCTCGGGCAGCTTTTCCTTGAGGCGGTCGACGTCGGGAAACCAGTGCAATGGCAGCGTTCCATGGAGCCGCGCCTGCAGGTTCGTCATCTCGCCGCCGCACAGCAGGACCAGGTCGGGCGCCGCCTGCTGCACGCTCTCGGCAAGCGCCGCGTGCAGGTCCGCGCTCCCGGGGCCCAGCTCCAGCATGTCGCCCAGTATCAGGACCCGGCGGCCGTTCGCGACCGGCGGCTCGACCTCGCGGATCAGGCTCAGCGCAGCCGTCATCGATGCCGGGTTGGCGTTGTAGGCTTCGTCGAGGATGCGCAGCTGCTTCTCGCCGATCTTCAGGTCGGACACGCTGCCGCGCCCGGCAACCGGCTTGAACAGCGAGAACATCGGCAGCGCGACGTCGAGCGACAGGCCGAGGCCCTCGAGCGCGGCGACGCAGGCCAGGCTGTTGAGCGCCATGTGCTCGCCCGGCGCCCCCAGCGTGTAGCGAACGACGCGCCCGCCGGTTTCTGCATGGACTTCCCGCAGCGCCGCGTCGTATCCGACAAGACGCACATCGGCGTCGGGATGCCTGCCGTAGTTGACGATGCGCAATGCATGGCGCCCGGCTTCCTCGGCAAGGATGGACCACTGGGCGAGATCCCTGTTCAGCACCGCCAGGCCGCCCGGCTGCATGCCGGTGAAGATCCGGGCCTTGCGCCTTGCCACCTCCTCGATGCTGTCGTGGTACGCCAGGTGCGCCGACGTGATGGTGGTCACGATGGCGATATCGGGGCGAACCAGGCGGGCGCTTTCGCGCATCCGCCCGATCGCCATCTCGACGACCGTGAAGGGGGCGTTCCAGGGCACCGAGGACAAATTCCACGCAATGCCGTGCGGCAGATTCGCGTTCTGCGCGGTCTGCCCCACGTCGCCCCAGGGCCGCAGCACATGGCTCAGCATGGCGACGGTGGTCGTTTTTCCCGCGCTTCCGGTGACACCGATCAGGCGGCCGGTCATCTGGCTTCTGGCATAGGCGCCCAGTGCGAGGATCGCCGCACCGACGTCGGCCACGCGCAAGACCGGCTGGCCCGCGGGCAGATCGTCCAGCCCGCCCTCGGTGATCAGGGCCTGGGGCAGGAACGGCAGGCGCACCAGCGATGCGCGGTCCACGCCCCTGGGGCCTCCGGGCCCGCGCACCGCCACCATGTGGCCCGCCTGCATCGCCGCGGGCCAGGTGCAGAGCCCGGTCGCGCGCCACCGGCTCGACAACGGGGCGCGCAACCACTCGCCGCGGGTTGCGGCCCGCACGTTGGCGGCATTCCACCGTTCGTCCCTCGGCGGATGGCCCGCGGGTCCGGCGCGCCGATCGGCGGGGACTTCCCGTGTCAGGTGCTTCCAGTACGCCACATAGCCCGAGAGGTAGTGCTCCACATCGTCGATGCGCACGCGGAAGCTGTGGTGCTTGATGAAGAACGAGCCCGCGATGCGCTCGGGATTGCGGAAGAACATCGCCAGCTCGGGCCAGAAGTGGCCGTTGGCCAGGTAGCGCGCACGGTGCGCCAGCGCGCGGTCGAACTTGTCCCGGTCGAACCCGTCCAGCAGCGGGCGCAGCGCGGGGTCGTCCTCCATCCGCTGCAGCATCTCGCGCGCGGCCATCATGAGTTCGAGCAGCGTCGGAAAGGTGGTGATGCGCTCCAGCACGAAGTCCAGGTAGCCGGCCACGTTCTGCAGCCCGAACCGGTAGTAGCGCGTCTCGGGACGGTAGCGCGTGAGCTCGTTCACGCAGTAGCTCAGCCAGTGGTCGTGCGCGCGCCAGTGCTCGGCGGCGATGAAATGCTCGAAGGCCTTCTCCACGACGGCGAGCCAGCGCGCATCGCGCGTGAGCCCGTACAGGCGCATCAGCCCGAAGGCGGCCTCGCCGTCGTAGTAGATGACCCGGAACGCGTCCTTGACGCCGAGCCCCGGATGGTGGAGCACATGCACGAAGCGCCCGCTCGCGGGGTCCTGCATGGCGCGGATGCCCAGCGCGAGCTGCGCCATCAGCGGCTGGTACTGCGCGTCGCCGGTGAGCTCGGTGTACTTGACCAGCGCGAGCAGGCACACGGCGTTGCCGCCGAGCTTGATCTCGTCGCCGATGTCCACCAGGAAGGCCGCGTGCGTGCCGTCGGGCAGCACGGCCGGCCGGATCAGCCGCTGGGTCAGAAAGCCCAGCGAGCGGTCGATGGCGGCCTTCTGCGTGGCGCTGCGCGTGAGCTCCCAGGCCTCGAGCATGGCGTAGGTGGAGCTGGCGTGGCGCAGGGTGTTGTAGGTGGGGATGGCGCGGTCGAAGCAGGGAAACCAGCCGTAGTGGAACTCGCCCGTGGGCTGGACCTGCCCGGCGAGGTAGTCGCTGGCCGCATCGACCATGGCACGGACCTGCGCCGCATCCCAGGTGTCCAGCCGGCGGTAGCCTGCGGCCTGCCCCCGGGCGGTGAGGGGCCAGGTGCCACCGGCATCGGCGTACACGCCCCGGGTGGTGAAGCACCAGACGGGCGCAGCATCGTCCGAGGGAAAGTCGATCTCCGTGCCGAAGCGGCGCTTGGTGTGCAGGCGCAGATTGGCCGGGTTGGGCACCGCATGCTCGAACTCGCCGTTGTAGAGGATGGCGCCGCCGTGCATCTCCTGCGCCAGCAGCGCGGTCTCGAAGCGCGCGTCGAAGGCGATGCCCTGGTTGAAATAGTTGCGCTTGGTCTTCGCCAGGCGGGCCTTGAGTTCGCCCCAGGTCAGCGGCTCCACCTGGTCGACCACCTCGGCGCGCAAACGCTCGGGTGGCCGGTCGGCGCGTTGCACCTGGACAGCCAGCGCATCGGCGGCCTGCCGCCATGCCGTGTCGATGTCCGGGCCGCGCCCCGACACCACGCGGGCACGGCTTTGGCCTTCGCCCATGGCGAGGAACACCACGCATCCGGCCTCGTGCGACGTGTCCGGCTCGCGCAATTCGTCGCCCGGCAACTCCTGCAAGGCCTTGCGGGCGTTCATCAGGAGCGTGTCGATGTGCAGACCTGGGGGCATGGCATCCGATGCGGCAGCCGCGCTTGCCACTTGCAACTGCATGCCTGCTTTTCCTTCTGAAAGTTCCCCTCGCAGGCTCTGTGTCCTGCGAGCTCCAAACCGGCTTCTTAGACGCCGCGCTCTCGCGGCTGCAACGACTGGAATCGATTTCCCGCATGCTGTCAACGAAAATATCGGACCGCCAACCTGCAAACGCAACCGGCCATACGCCAGCTTTCCACCCTCGCGCGGGTGTCTTAGGATGGCCCCGCCCTCCACTTCCACGGCGGCCTCATGGATTCATTGCCCGCACTCTGGGGTGACTTCCTCATCTTCACGGGTGTCCTCTTCGGCATCCTGCGAAAAGTGCCCGACGTCGTCTGGGCCGGGGCGATCGCATCATTCCTGACCTTGTCGGGCGTGAAGGTCGCCAACCGGGACAACACGCGGCGCCTCATGCTGCGGCTGCGGCACGACAGGGAAGAGAAGGCGGCCCAGCGGCTGGCCGACCTTCGCAGGGATGTCTATCTGCACGCGATCGAGCAGTTCGTCCATGCCAGCTCGTACCTGGGTTCGCTGCCGGCCACGGATCTGAACAAGGCCGAGACGGCGCAGCCCCTGCAAGGCTTCTTCGCGGCGGCCGCCAAGCTGCAGATGGTTTCGGAGAGCCGGACGTCCGCGCTGGTGTCCGACCTGATCGGCACCTTCGGCGTGCTTCACCTGCGGCTGATCGGGGCCGCCCAGCCGATACGGCAGCTGCTGAGCGAGATCGATTTCTACACGACGCTCTGGGAAGGCGCGCTGGCCGAACAGAAGCGCGTGCTCTCGGCGATCGCCCAGTTCGTCGAATCCGGCGACATGGAAAGGGACGAAGCCAGGCGCAGGGCGCTCGACCTCACGCTCGACACCCAGACGAAATTCCTCAGAGACCACAGCGAAACACGCCAGGCGCTCCATCTCGAGCGGAATGCGCTGCACGGGGAGTTCGTGAAGAACCTGATGCTGGGACTGCAGGCGATCAACACGAAGATGCAACCGGTCATGGTCGCCATCCGGCGCGAACTGCACATCGACAACCAGCTCGACGCCTATGCGGACGCGGTGGCCGAGCAACAGGACCGCGTGGCAGGCGCGGTCGCCGAGTTGATGGCGCAGCTGGACGCCCCCAGGCCGCGGTGATCGCGCCCGCTCAATCCACCTTCACGCTGAAGAGCACCGACCCCGATCCGCCCGGCGCGAGCGAGCCGACGAACTCCCAGCTCAGCGTGCCGGTGCCGCCGGCGGTCTGCGCCACCGCGCAGGCCACCGAAGGCGCGGGGGTGGCGTTGGCAGGCGTGTTCTTCCGGCAGCCGGTCAGCGAAGCGGGCGTGGTGCCGGCCTGTGCGGCGCCGAAGCTGGTGTACTGCGGCGTCGCGTCGTTGATCTTCATGTCGGAGATCGGGGTCGTTCCGTTGTTGGTGTAGGTGACGCGGTACTCCAGCGTCTCGCCCGACTTGGCCTGGTTGTTCACGCCGAAGCTGCCGCCCTGCGTGACGTTGCGCACTTCCTTCTTGAGCTCGAGCGCGCTGTTCGACACCGTCGTGGTGTCGAGCACCGTGTAGCTCGCGCTCAGGGCCGGGCCGGCGTTGGTGAAGCCGAAGCTGGCCTGCACCGTGCTCTGGTTGTTGTTGCCGTTGGCCGCGTTGGCGGGAATGAACTCCTGCATCACGATGCACACGTTCTGCCCGGCCACCACCGTGACCGGCGCCGCGGGCGGATACAGCAGCGCGGCGCCGGCCTGCTGCGCGCCGGTGCAGCCGGTGTCGGCAAAGATCTTGCCGCTCCAGCCGCTCACGGCCGGCGCGTCGACCGAACTCGATATGCCGAAGCTCACCGTGCCGCCGGTCCGCGCAATGAAGGTGTGCGCATAGCTGACGGTGCTGCCCGGCATGCCGCTCTTGGCGCCGTCGGCCGCAAAGGTGTTGCGGTCCACGTCGCCGAAGTTGAGGCCGGTGTGGCCCGTGCCGTTCCAGGCGAAGGCAATGCGGTCGGGCGTTCCGGTGCGCGTATAGGTGTAGCTGGTGCCGCCGCTCGCCACCGTCGAGCCCGAAGGCAGCGGGACGGCACCGAACGAAGCGCCGGTCGAGAGGCGCAACGCGGTGTTGGTTTCTTCCACGCACAGCGGCGCGTTCGCGGCGGTGGCAAAGGGCACGTCGAGCGCATAGTTGCCGGCGCCGTCGGTGGTGGCCGTCGACAGCACCGCGGCGCTGCAGTTGGTGAGCTGCACGCTCACGCCGGCAATGCCGCCCTCGCTGCCGTTGATCAACCCGTCGTTCGCGACGCCCGAGCCCGTGCCGTTGTCGAGAAACACGCGGCCCGTCACGGTGTAGCCGAAGCCGTTGACGAAGGTGCAGGTGATGTTGGCGCCGGCCACCATGTTGGCCGCGGGAACGGTGAGCTCGTTGCCGGCCAGCGTGCCGAAGGGCACGGTGGGCGTGGCGCTGGCCGCATCCAGGCAGCTCGCGCTGATCGGGTTGGCAGGCCAGCCGGCGGGCACGCTTTCCTTGATCGTCGCCAGCACGCCGGCCGTGCCGGTCAGGTTGGCGGCGCCGCTCGCGGTGCCGGCACCGGTGACGCTGATGCTGTCGGTGGCGGCCGAGAGTCCGCTGAGCGCGAAGCCGAACAGGTTGGCGCCGCTGCCGCCGGTGGTGGTCTTCACGATCTGCAACCGGGGGAACGGCGGCGTGAAGGTGTTGGTGAAGGTGCAGGCGATGTTGCTGCCCGCGGCGGTGGCGGCCGCATCGAGCGTCACCTTGCGGTTGGGCAGGTCGGGCGTGGCGGTGCCGCCCGCACCCAGGCCGGTGCAGCTCACGCCGGTGAGCGCGTAGTTGGCGGGCAGCGGGTCTTCGGTGATGGTGGTGGCGATGCCCGGTGCGGCCAGCGTCTGGATCGCGCCCGCGGCCGCGGTGCCGGCCGTGACGGTGGTGATCGTCTGCGCCGCGAGGCCGTTGCTGCCGGTGAAGCCGAAGGGGCCCACGCCGCCGTTGCTCACCTTGCTGACCGTCACCGTGGCCGAGGCCGCGTTGGTGAAGGTGCACAGCAGCGGCCTGCCGTACTGCACGCTGGCTGCGGGGATCGTGTAGGTGCGCGCATCGGCGCCGGTGCCCAGGCTGCCGACCGGCGTGCCGGCATCGGTGCAGGCTGCGCCGGCCAGGTTCCAGCCCGGCACGGCCGGCTCGGCGATGGTGATCGCGGTGCCCTGGGCCGTGGCCGAGAAGGGCTGCGTGCCGGCCGTCGCCGTGTTGCCGTCGACCTGCACCGCCGTGCCCGCCGCCACCGTGCTGACCACGCCGTTGGTCTGGGTGGTATTGCTCAGCGTGAAATTGAAGGGACCGCCGGCGCCGCCGGTGGTGGTCTTCGACAGGGCCACGGTGGGCGGGGTGCAGACCGCGGTGGTGGTGGCCTGCGCGAGGAAGCCTTCGGCGTTGGCGCCACTCTTGATGTGCACCACCACGGTGTTGCTGCCGGTGCGCCAGTTGCTGGACAGCGTCGCGCTCGCCTGCCTGCCAGCGTCGAATCCGCGGAAGTTGTAGGGGTCGCTGCCGCCCTGCGGCACGCCGGGCACGGTCTGCAGCACGCCGTTGACGAACACCTCGGCCACCGAGTTGTCGGAATAGAAGTCCAGCTTCAGCGAGAAGGTCGCCGGGTTCACCGACGCCGCCATGTTGAAGGTGAAGCGGTGGTAGACGTCGACGTTGCCGGCGTGGTTCGGGTTGTAGTTGGAATTCCAGTTGGCGTTGCCGAAGGGCGAATTGATCCAGGCACCCGGGGCCTTGTTGCCCACGTAGGCACGCTGCCACGAAGCCACGGTGCCGGGGCCGCCGCTGGCGGCGCCTTCGCCCGACTCCCACACCGTGTCGCGCCCGGTGCTCAGCGGCGGGCCGCTGACGCCGTTGTAGGCGGTGTTGAAGATCGCGGCGTTCGAGAGGCAGTTGACCGTCGGCGGAATGGGCGGCGAGGTGCCGCCGGTGTCGCCGGTGTTGGTGAAGGTACAGACCAGGTTGGCGCCCGGCGCTGTGGCCGCGGCATTGAGCGTGAGCGTGCGGCCCGAGAGCGTGGCGGTGCCGCCGGAAGGCAGGCCGGTGCAGGAAGCGGCCGTCAGCGTGTAGCCCGCCGGGGGCACGCCCTCGGTGATGGTGGTGGCCGTGCTCGCGGCCGTGAGCGTCTGCACCGGCGCGCTCTCGGGCGTGCCGGCCACGGTGGTGGTGATGCTCTGCGCGGCGAGCCCGTTGCTGCCGGTGAAGTCGAAGGTGCCGACGCCGTTGAGCGAGGTCTTGCGGATGGTCACCGTCGGCAGCGACAGGAACCTGTAGGTCTGCGGGCTCGGCAGGTAGCTGTTGCCGCTGGCCGTGAAAATGCCGCCCAGTGCCACGCCGCCCAGCGTGACCGTGGTGGCGCTGTAGGTCGCGGCCACGGTGCTCGTTGCCGTCACCTGGCAGAGGCTCGCGGCGGTGGTGGTGCAGCTGGCCGCCGCGCCCACCGTGCCGCCGTTGAAGGCCACGTCGGGCGTGGCGCCGAAGCTCACGACCACGCCGGCACCGACCAGGTTGCCGCTCGCATCGCGCACGAAGGCCTGCAGCACGTCCTGCGCACTGCCGTTGGCCAGCTGGCCGTCGGTGACGATGCGCAGGCCCGACTGCGCGGCGCTCGGCGCGCCGACCACGAAGGCATAGGCCGCCGGGCTCGCGCCGTAGCTTTGGCCCCCCGCGGTGAAGACACCGGTCAGCGCGCCGGCCGGGATGCTGACGGCGCTGCTCTTGGTTCCTGGCACGGTGCTGGTCGCCGTCACCTGGCAGAGGCCGCCGGCACCGGTGGTGCAGCTGCCGGCCGCGCCGACCGTGCCGCCGTTGAAGGCCACGCCGGCGGTCGCGGCGAAGGTCACCACCGTGCCGGCCACCGGGTTGTCGGCAGCGTCGCGCACGATGGCTTCGAGCACGTCCTGCGCGCTCCCGTTGGCCACCTGGTTGTTGGTGACCGTGCGCTCGCCCGAGCGCGCCAGGGCGGCTGCGCCGGCAACCACGGTGGTGGCGGCGCTGCCGCAACTGATCGTGGCGTTGGACACGCAGCCCGCACCGGGGTTCGTGGCGGGCGTTCCGTTGCCGACGACATTGGTGCTCGCGTAGTTGGTGAGCACGGTGCCTGCGACCGTGGTCGCCGTGGCGGTGAGCGTGAAGTTGCGCGTCGCCCCGGCGGGAAGCCCGGCGGCGGGCAGCGTCATCGTGCAGGTCAGCAACGCGCCGGCCGTGCTCGGCAACGTGCCGCAGTTCACGGCGTTGACGTTGGTGCCGGGCGTGACCGCCGTGGCGATCACGCCCGCCGGCAGTTGATCGCGAACGATCACCGTCGTGCCGGTGGCGACCGCACCGCTGTTGGCCACGCTGAGGGTGTAAGTGATGGCGGCTCCCGACGACACTGTCGCCGGCGCCGTCTTGCTCAGCGTGATCACCGGCAGGTTGTACTGGATCACCACGAGGCCGTTGCCGCCGCTGAGGTCGCCGCCGCCGCCAGTGCCGATGCCAGCGACGTAGTGGGTGTCGCCGGTGGTGGCCGCCGCGCCGCCGACATTGTCGGACGCCGAATTCGATCCCATGGCCGTGGTCGAACCGCTCACGCCCCCGACATAGCCGGATCCCCCGCCGCCCATGCCGTTGGGCGAAGTTCCCTGGCACAGGCCGCCGCCGCCGCCGAAGTAGCCACCCCCGCCGCCGCCGCCGCCTTCGTTCTGGTTCTCGTTGGTAGAGCCGCCGCTGCCGCCCTGGAGCGCCGTGCCGGCCGTCGGCGCACCGAGATTGCAGGTGCCGCCCGTTCCCGCCGCGCCCCCTCCTGCCTGGGTGCCGGGCCGCCCGCTGGCAGCCACGTTGTCGTCGCGCCCGGTCGTTCCGCCGCCGCCGCCGGCCGCGGGCGTGCCGACGTCCGCCCCCGGTGACGAACCGCCGCCGCCGCCGGCGATGAGCCTGGCGTTGCCCTGTGTGTAGGTCGTCGTGGCGAACACGCCCGACAGGCCGCCGCCGCTCGCACCGATGGCCGTGGCCTGTCCGTTGCCGCCCGCGCCGCCGCCGCCATAGGTGCCGGTGAGATCGTTGACCGCGCCGCCTGCGCCGACGCGAACGCCCAGCGCCGTGCCCGCGGTCACCGTCAGCGTGCCGGAGGAAAAGCCACCGCCGCCGCCGCCGCGTTGCGCGGTGTAGTAGCCGGTGTTGGGTCCGCCGCCGCCCGCGCCCCATGCCTTGATGAACACCGAGCTCACGCCGGTCGGCACGGTGAACGTCTGGTTGGCGCCGGTGTACGTGATCTGGACACAGGCGTTGTAGCCCGATTGCGGCACGCACGCCAATTGGTCAGCCACGGCCGGCGCCGACATCAACAACGCCGGCAGCACCAGGACACACGCCCACAGGCCGCGCATGCGCCGGGCGATCGAGGATGGAATGTGAGTCATCTGTCCTGCCATGGCGGCCGAATCATTTCTTGTCATTGGCGTTCGCCGCAGCGCCGGCCGAGGAGAACCCGAGCCCCGTCTCGTCGAACTTGAAGCGCAGGCGGATGTACGCGCCCTTGCTGGTGTACTCGTTGGCCGTGAGGTCGCGGTCCTTGAGGCCGACGAAGTTGTAGCCGGCCGACACCCACAGGTCCTTCATGACCTGGTAGCCCACCTCGGCGCCCACCGTCTTCTGCAGCGCACCGCCCTTGCCGTAGAGCAGGCCGGCCTGGATGCCGAAGTCCCAGTCCTTGTCGATGTCCTGCGTGTAGCGCGCCTGCAGCAGGTGGGCCCAGTAGGTGCTCCTGAGCCAGCCGTCGTCGGCGCGCGACCACTTGGCCGCATAGCGCCCGTTGATCACGGTGCCGGGCCGCGGGTTGTAGTTGAGGTGGGCCGAGACGATGTCGGCGCTCGTCGTGCCGGGCAGGCTGGCGTTGCCCGAACCCGCGCCGAAGACGCTCGAACCGTCGAGCGCGCCGGTCGAGCTGCCCGTGCCCACCACGCGCTCCGAGCGGCGCTCGTAGCGCATCAGCGCGTTCCAGCTGTCGCTGTCGACCGGGCGATAGGCCAGGCCGATCTGGTGGCGCGCGAGGTGATGCGCGTTGCCGGCGTTGGTGCCCTGCCCTTCGCTGTCGCTCATCACGCTGCGCGCGAGCAGGCTCCACGAGCGGTCGATCTTGTAGCCGAAGCCGGCGCTGAAGAGCCGCGTGTTCGCATCGTCGCCGCGGCGGCCTTCGAGCACGCCGCTCGCCTTGATGCGCTCGGCGATGTATTCGACACCGCCGGTGATGGCCGTCGACTGGCCGAGGCCGCCCGCATAGCCGGTGCCGGTGTTGCCGCTGTTGTGCAGGCCGCCGAGCTGGCGCGTGTGCTCGATGCCGCCGGTCAGGCGCCACTGGTCGTTGAGCTTGAAGGTGTTGCGCACGCCGGTGGCCGCCTGCGCGGCGCGGCCGTCGATGCTGTCGGCCAGGCGGTACTCGCTGTACACGCGCCCGCCTTCCATGTAGCTGCTCTCGATGCCGAGGATGCCGACGTTGTTCGACCCGGTCGTGCCGAGTTCGTCCTGGCTGTAGAGGCTGGAGACCAGCTCGTAGCGGCCGTAGATGCGCGTCTTGTCGGTCACGGCATAGTTGCCGCCGACGGCCAGCACATGGCGGCCGGACTTGCGGATGTCCTGCTCGCCCTCGACGAACACGTTGGCCTGCGGCAGGCCCGGCACCTGGGCCGACAGGCGCGCGCGCACGGTCGTCAGGTCTTCGGCGTTCGCATTGGCGGTGGCTGCGGCGCCCAGCGCGGTGACGTTGCTGGCGCCGACGCCGCTGCCGAGGTTGCCGCTGTAGGTCGAGATCTGGCCGTAGTCGAAGCCCGAGCTGGTGCCCAGGCCCGCGCCGCTCTGGCCGTGGCGCAGGCCCACTTCGGCGGCCATTTGCTCGCCGAATTTCTTCTGCACGCTGGCGGTGAAGCCGCGGCGGCTGCCGCCCAGCAGCGCGTCCTGGCTGTAGAGCGCTTCGCCACGCACCGCGGTGGTGGCGTCGATGCGGTACTCGGCGCGCGCGGAGCCCTCGGTGCGGCCGGCCGAGAAGCTTGCGCCGGGGTTGTCGAAGCCGGTGCTGGTCTTGCTTGCGAGCGCGACCACGGCGAGGTCTTCGGTCTGGTGGCGCAGCTCGACGCGGCCGCCGCTGCCCTTGCCGTTCTTGTCGGACTCGGTGCGCACCCACTCGCCGGCCATGGTGGTGTTGTCGCCCAGGCGCGCCACCGCGGTGAGCGCGCCGAGCTTGCGGCGGTTCTCGGGGTTTTCGTCGGTGCTCGCGACCACGCCGAGCTGCAGGTTGTCGCCGACCTTCACCTGCACGTCGGTGCCGGCCACGTTGAACTTCGGCCCGCCGGCGTCGACCTCGTAGGTCACGCGGATCGACTGCGGATTGAGGTTCGCATCGACCGACGAGATCGCATGCGTGAACAGGATGCGGCGCGTGAGCGGCTCGATCGTGTAGTCCACGAAGCGCGCCACCGTCGTGCGCTGCAGCACCAGGTTGGGCTGGTTGCGGTCGCGCACCACGACCTCGACCTGCTCGCTGTTGTCGACGAACTCGCCGCCCGTGGCGCTCAGGTAGTACGGGCCCGATGTGCCGACCGCGCGGAACTCTTCCACCTGCTGCGTCTGCGCGGTGCGCGAGAAGAAGCTGGTGGCGCGCACGTTGCCGTCGTCGTACACATGCTTCAGGCCGGTGAGCGCACGGTTGTTCTGGCTCAGGTTGCGCACCTCGGTGCTGCTGGCGGTCGTGAAGTCGCCGTACAGCAGGTAGGAGCGGTTCTTGTCGATGCGCACGTAGAGCTTCTGCGTGCTCTGCGCGTCGAAGCCCTTGACCGACGAATCGCCGTAGACGGGATAGAACTCGTCGGGCCGGATGTCGCGGAACAGGCGGTCGTCGCGCGTCTTGTTCGAGTCGTAGGCGGCGGTCAGCAGGTACTCGCCCTTGACGGTGCCCTTGAAGAAGAAGGCGGTGCGGGCGGCGGCCCGGCGGTTCTTGCTCTCGTCGGCCAGGCCGGTGAGTTCCGCCTCGAAGGCGGCGCCGGCGGGCATCGCACCGAGCGGCACGCCGCCACGCCTGGTGAGATCGAGCACGCCCTCGACGATGCCCACGCCGATCATCGGCCGCATCTCGGGCAAGAGCGCCAGGCGCACTTCCTTCACGAAGCTGCCGGCCGTCACGCGCAGGCGGGCATCGCCGGGTTCGCCGGGCGGCAGCAGGCGGAACTCGGCCACGCCGCCTTCCATGAACACCTGCGTGCCGGGCTCGGCGGGGTTCAGGTCTTCGTCGAGCCAGCGGCCGCGGTCGGTTTCGAGCGTGAGCTGGGTGCGTGCGGTCACGGGCACGCCGGCCGCATCGGTCAGGCGCACCTTCACGATCACGGGCGTGCGCAGGTCGGCCTTCGCCGATTCGGGCACCTCGATCCGGATCGCGCCGAGCTGGTCGGGCGCGATCACGCTGATCTGCTGCGCGGCGCCGCGCGCGTTGCCGAAGGGGTCCACGCCCTCGAGCTGCAGGCGGTTGGCGCCGGGCTGCAGCACCACGCCGATGTATTCCCAGGCGCCGAGCTTCTTGCCGGCCAGCGCGGTCTTCTTGCCGACGCGGCGCTCCTCGATGGCCTTGCCGTTGACGGTGAGGCGCAGCGCCAGGCCGGCCTCGCCCTTGACGCGCACGTTGACCGACCGGCCCGGCAGCGTGTCGCCGTCCTTCAGGTCGATGAAGCCGAGGGCGTTGCCTTCGATCTGCGGCAACAGGGCTTCGAGCTCGATCGGGCTGGGCACGGCCTGCGGCAGCAGCGGCGCCACCGCGTTCTGGCGCGGCTCGAGCATGGCGGTGTTCGTGTTGACCGGGCGGCTCGCGAATGCGCCCACGCCGGTGGCGCCGCCGCCCATGGCCGACGCGCCCTGCACATTGGTGGGCAGGCCGTTCAGCGCCGCGAACAGGCTGCCTGCGGGCGTGGGCGCCGGTGCCGCACCGGCGCCGAGCGTGCCGCTCAGGGTGCCCGATGCGCCGTTGACGAAACTGCTGGCGTTGGCGGGCGGCACGGGCATCGCGATCAACGGGGCCGAGTTGGCGAGCGTGGAGCCGGTGCCGCCCGTACTGCCTGTACTTCCTGTAGCCAGCGCCTGGCCGCTGGCGGGCAGCGAGCGCACGTCGCCCACCGGCACGATCTTGCCTTCGGGGTCGAGGCGCATGCGCACCTGCGCCTCGGCTTCGGTGTCGGGAATGGCGGCGATGGCTGCACGGCGTGCCACCACCTCGGCCATCACGCCCGGCGTGTCGCAGTTGGCGACGGCGAAGTTGGCCTTGTGGAACTCGCCCTTCTTCAGGTCGACGAAGCGGCTCTCGGGGCGGCCGGCATTGCGGTTGTCGAGCGCCTCGAGCCGCGCGCCGGCGGGCAGCGTGGTCTGGTCGACGCGCAGCACGTGGGTGATCGGCTTCAGGCCGTAGAGGCTCCACTTGCCTTCCACGTCGGTGATGACGTGGGTGCCGTCTTCCATGTAGAGGCGCACGCCGGGCACGCCGATTTCGCTGATCTCGTTGCCGCCCTCCTGCCGCCCGTCGCGCTTGCAGTCCATGTGGACCTTGCCGAACAGGAAGGCGTCGTCGGAAAACACGCCGCCGGTCACGCGCACGGTCCAGTTGGCCAGGTTCGACTGCATCGGACCCGAACTCGCACGGGCGCGATTGACGGCGTCGCCATTGGTGGGCGCGCCCACGCCGATGCGCACGCGGTAGCGCACCGTGGCCGACTGGTCCACGCCCAGCGCCAGCGCCGGGTAGTCGAAGACCAGCTGCGGGCCCGCGCCGCCGGCCGGGTTGACCGCGGCCGAACCGTTCAGGCGCGCGCTGTTGGCCACATAGGCAAAGCCCGGCGGCAGGGTGTCGGCCAGGCGCACGCCGGTGACCGGAAAGCCCGTCTTGTTGGTGACGACCAGCGCGTAGTCCATGAAGTCGCCGAACTCGACCTGGCGCTTGCTGCCTTCCTTGCGCAGCACCAGCCCGAGCACATTGCCCGGGTCGAGCGGGATGTGGTTGTGCACCACGTCGCAGGCGGCGCCGGATGCATCGAAGCCCGCGTTGACCGAGAAGTAATAGGTGGTCGGGTCCGCGCCCTGCGGCGGGCCGGCATTGGGTGCGATGGCGCCGCAGCTGTTGAAGGTGCCGGCCGTGGCCGGAATGAGCTGCGACGGCGCCACGTAGCCACTGGCCGCGGGCGGCACCACGCCGAGCGCATAGGTGCAAGAGCCGGTGACCGGCGGCGACTGCAGGAAGAACTGGTAGCCGCCGTCGGCGCCGGTGACCATGGAGACGCTGCCGTTGGCGTTGACCGTGTAGATGCCCGACGAGCCGCCATACAGCTCTTCCGCGGTGATCGGCGTGACCGGCCCGCTGCTGCACGACTGGCGCGTGAAGGTGACGACCGCGCCGGCCACGGGCTGGCGCGTGACGGCGTTGTAGACCGTGCCCTGCGGGTCGGCCAGCAGCGACTGCGCCGAGCTGGCGCTGGCCACCACCAGCATGGCCGGCGTGACGTTGACGGTGTTCTGGTCGAAGGCCGCAGCCCAGGCCTTGTTGGTGAGCGCCATGCGGCCGCCCACGACACCGGGCTTCTGCGTGATGCGCACGGTGAAGGAGAGTTCTTCGCTCTGGCCCGGCGCGAGCGCACGGCTGCCGTCGGTGACGCTCAGCACCGCTTCGGTCGGCAGCCTGAAGGGATCGCTGCTGGCGAGCGCTTCGCGGTCGCAGGTGGCACGGCCCGTGAAGCCGCCCGCGGCATGGAGGATGCCGTTGCGCGCCTTCGGCGGACCGGCCAGTTCCCAGGCGGCAACGAGGCCGTCGGGCTTGTCCATGTCGAAGGTGCAGTTGAGGTTGTCGATGAGGCGCAGGTTCGGCGCCGAGGCCACGCCGGTGTTGCTCACCTTGAGGCGGTAGTCGAGCTCGTACACGCCCTGCGACACGCGCCGCGGCGCCGAAGCGGTCTTCACCAGCGTGAGCGCGGGCAACTGCGTGGACACCGGCGTGGGCGAACTGTCGTTGTTCGGATTGCCGTCGCCGTCGGCGTCGGGGTTGCCGCCGTTGACCGAGTCGTCGAAGGCCACCGGCGGGCCGCCGGCCGTGAGCGCACCCTGGGCGCGCACGGTGTTGTAGAGCGTGCCGGCGCGGCCGCCGATGTTGAAGCGCACATCGAAGCGCACGGTGAACTGCGCACCCACCGGCAGCACGGCACCGGGCGCCAGCAGGTTCTGCGCGGCGGCGGTGCCGTTGAACGCGCCGTCGGTCGCGACCACGGTACCGCCCACGCCGTTGCCCTGGTTGCTCGCGATGGCCAGCGAGCCGGGCACGATGGTGTACTGGTTGGCGGCAGGCACCGCCGCCGAGGTGAAGCTGCCGAACTGCGTGGCACCGCTGCCTTCGAGCACGTCGGTCGCCTGCACGCCGTAGAGCCACACGGCGCCGTAGTTGCGCACATTGACGCTGAAGCTCACGGTGGCGGTGCCGTCGAGCTGGCCGTCGGTGCCGCGGTTCAGGCGCGGCGTCGAGGCCGCCTTGGCCACGCCGATGCGGCTCTGGCTGGAGGTGATGACCACCGTGTTCGACGGCGACATCGCGGGCGCCGCGCCGTCGTTGTAGTAGCTCTGCGCGGTGTTGCGGATGTCGCCGCTCTGGTCGGCCTTGACCTGCACCGCGAACTGCATGGCGATCGATGCGTTGCGCGACAGCGCAGTCGGCACGCCGATGGCCACTTCGACGGCCGAGGCGTCTTCGGCGGTACGGTAGCTGAAGTCCGGATCGCCCGGCAGGCGGAACAGCCGCACCGCGCCGGCCGCCGTGCTTTGCAGGCTGCCCGCGATGTAGCGCGTGCCCGCGGGCACGAGGTCGCGCACCAGCAGCAAGGGGGTGGGCGTGCCGTTCACCAGCACCGGCGTTCCGGCGGGTGCGGCGGTGTTGCCGGGGCGTGCGTCGCGCGCGCCGATGTTGGTGCCCGACACGGTGAAGTCGATGCGCGTGGTGCCTGGAACCACGAAGCCCGGATAGCTCGCGGACTTGGTGATGGCCAGCACCGCCACGTCGCCCACCGTGACGGTGTCGCGGTTGACGGCACTGAGTTTCTGCAGCGCGGTGGTGGCGGTGAGCGCCACGCAGGCATTGCCGCTGGCCGCGGCAGGGATGGTGCCCTGCACCAGCAGCGCTGCGGTTTCGCCGGACCGCAGCGCGATGGCACCGCCGGCGCCGAGCGGCAGCACCGGGTCGGCTGCGTCGACTACGCCGTTGTTGTTGGTGTCGCGCACCACGCGCAGCGCCGACAGGTCGAGCGCACCGGCCGGGCAGCCCGCGCCGCTGTTGACGAGTCCGATGGTGTAGCTCGACGGCACATTGCCGGTGTTGGCGAGCAGGTGGCTCAACGTGACCACGGCGGCCGGCGGCCGGCTGACGGACTGGTCCTGCGTGAGCAC
The DNA here is from genome assembly GCF_056402375.1 of Variovorax sp. P4_B10. Lineage (NCBI taxonomy): Bacteria > Pseudomonadati > Pseudomonadota > Betaproteobacteria > Burkholderiales > Comamonadaceae > Variovorax > Variovorax sp. P4_B10. The sequence goes on from NZ_JBFUHN010000019.1 coordinate 42,360, forward strand.
CAGCGCCTCGACCGGCAGCACATTGGCGCTGACGCCGTTGGAGCTCGCCGTCTCGGTCTGCGACAGGCCGGCCGGCACGTAGGTGGCGGTGGCGACGTTGCGGATCACGGTGCCGCCGGGCGGGGGCGCGGCGTGGGCGGCGGTTCCGGCGAGCGTGCAGCCGAGGACAGCCATCGCCACGACGGCTGCGGCCATGCCGCCTCGCCATCGTTGCGAGCAGGTGCTCAGATACGCCAGAAGAAATTGCACGCCACGAACCTTCCGTCGGCCCGCGCGCGGCGCGGGCCGTCAAAACTCAAAGAACTTTTTCCTTTGCCGCCTGCTGGACAGGCGCGGTCGCGTGCTGCGTGGAAGCGGCAAGGGAAAAAGGCGAGGTACGCCGACAGGCGGCGCCTCGCGAAAGCCGGCGGACCCCGAGGCCCGCCGGCGACTCAAACCCTTGTCGTTTACTGGTTGATCTTCACGGCGAAGGTCAGCGTGACCGTGCCGCTCGGGGCCACGGTGTTGGAGGTACTGCCGCACTTCACCGAGGTGGCGGTCGGCAGATAGGCGACCGGCGTGCCAGTCACGCCGGTCGAAGCGCACTGCGTTGCAGGCTGTGCGGAGCTCAGCGTCGTGTACGGAGGCACCGCATCGTTGATGGCGATATTGGTGATCGATGCCGTGCCTTCGTTGGTGGCGACGACCTTGTAGACGATGCACTGGCCGGGCTTCAGCGTCAGCAGTGTTGCTGCGAACGCGGATGGGTCATCCGCCACGCCGTCACAGTTGGCATCGGCAGCTTGTGTCTTGACGACACGGATCTGACCGGTGATGACTGTGCTGATGTCGGTGGCCGACGGTGCGCCGCAGCTCGCCGCGCCGCTGAAGGTCGCTGTCACGGTCGTGGTGTCGGTCACACCGGCGCTGGCACCGCCAGGTGCGAACACGCGCACCAACAGCTTCTGCTTGGCACCCACGGGCAAGTCAGCTATGGGACCCGTCACCAGCGTATCGCCGGCATTGATCTGACCGTCGTCGTTGACGTCGAGGTAGATCGATGTAGTCCAGCCGAGCGCGGCGTCGGCCGCCGGCACGGTGGCCGTCAGCGTGTAGGCGCCGCAGCTCTGGCTGCCGGTGTTGGTCAGCGTATGCGGGTACACCACGGTGCCGCCCGGTGCAACCTGGCCGCTGTTGTTCGGCGTGAGCGTGGCGCTCAGCGTCTGTGCAGCGGTCACGGTCACGGCGTCGGTCTTCGTGTCAGAGACGATCACACCGGTCGAAGCTGTGACGGTGGATTGCACGTGGAAGTAGATCTTCTGCGCGGTGACAGGCGATTGCGTGGCAGGCGGCGTCACGCAGGCACCAACCTCCTGCTGCTGACCTGCATTGACGGCCAGGCTGCCGGTCAGGGCGGGGGAGGCGCAGCTGCCGCCTGCGGCCACGAATTTCACGGTCCAGCCAGCAGGCAGGGTGCCGGGGAAACTGGTCGACTGGCTGGCTGCGAAGTTGTAGCTGTTGGGCGTCGAGTCGTTGTTCTTGACGAACAGCTTGAAGGTCGTTCCTGTGCCGGCTGGCGTCGCGTTGATCGTGGTTGGGTCCGGGCTCGGGCCGGGGCCCAGGTCGCCGTTGCCCAACGAGCCCGTGCCCGTACCGACGTCCGTGTTGGTCAGGTCGACCAGCGAACCGACGACCTTCTCCACCGTGTCGCGCACAGCATCGAACTTGCTCGTGTCGGCCGAAGAACGGCCCGTCACGATGGCCGTGAAAGGCGTCGTGCCCACCGCTGTGGTGGCCGGCACGTTGGCTTGAACCTGGAAGCTGAAAGTTCCGCCTGCCGGGATTGGCCCGGTGTCGGGCACGCCGTCACCCGTGGTATCGAGCAGCGGCGTCACGCCATCAGCCGCGAAGAACGTGAAGGTCGTGCCGGCAGGGAACGCGGTGTAGCCCGATGGCACCACGGTGCTCACCGTCAGATTCGCCGTGTCCGTGGCATTGCCGGTGTTGAACACGTTTTGTACGAACTTGACGCTGCCGCCCGCGACCACCGAAGGCTGCTTTTTCGTGTCGGCATCAGTGGTGTTTGGCGTACCGGGCGTCGTGTCGACGGATGCCGTGGCGGAAGCGGAGGCGTGGTCGGTACCCAGGACGATGCCGTAGCTCGCAAGCACGGTGTAGACCGCCGGATTGGTGCTGGAGTTGACCGCGCCGATCGCTGACGCGCTGGCCGTGGGCGAATCCGCCGGGTTGAATCTGGCCACGTTGGTCGTGGTCGACGTACCAATTGCTGCCGTGCTGTTCACCAGGGCAACGAAGCTCACGGTCTGCGTCACGTTCTGACCCAGCGACTTGATCACGACATTCACGGTGTTGCCGCTGGCGAGAAAGTCGATGCCGGGTTGGCCGGAGATTTCGTCGCCGTTGGCCAACCCCTTGCCGGGCAGGCTGCTCCACACAGCGGAGCCCGTGACGTAGGTCATGCCGGTGGGCAGCGTGTCGGACATCGCCAACTTGCCAGGAGCGCCGCCCGTGTTGTTGAAGGTCAATGTGTAGACCGTGTACTTGCAGGTCGCGCTGGAATTCAGACCGGATGCCCAGGCCGTGGCGCAGTTCGTTCCAGTCGTCCGCGCACTGCTGCTGCTCGGAAGCGGCCATGCGCCATCGCCAGGGAGGGGGGCGCTCACTGCCGGAATGCCGATCGCCTTGGTGATGCTGAACGCCGCCGCTGTCGTCAGCTTGATGTCGTCCTTGACGGCCGCCGAGGTGTTCGACGCAGCGTACAGCGCCGGAGTACCGGGGGTGGCGGTAATGGTGGCCGTGTCGAAAGTGACGGGGGTTGTGCTGGCACCACTGGCCGTTCCGGGGATCGTGTAGGCCACGACGAAGCTGAACACACCATTGTTGCCGGCCACGGTCTGTACGGGAACATCGCAAGTAGCCGCCCCCGTGGCGGTGCAAAGGTTCGTGGTGCTGTCGGGCACGCCGTCGCCGTTGGCATCCGCGTAGACCTCGACCTTGGAGAACTTGTCCGTGTCGGCATCGATCTTGATCGCGAAGGTGTCGCTGCCGTTGCCGGTGTTGATCAACGTATGCGGTGCGTAAACCGTCGAGCCCACCGCACCGATCTTGGTGTTGACAACCGTGGTGGTAAGGCTGCCAACCGAGTCGAGCGTGAACGACCCTACCTGCTGAACCGTGGTCTGAACCAGGTTGGACGTGGCCAGTTGGGTGGTGCCGGCCGCGTCGGAGTAAGTGGCTGAAGCCTGGTTACCGATGACGGTATTGGCTGGTGGTGCGGCGGCCAGTGCGGCTGAACTTCCGAACAGGAAGCCCAGCGTCAAGGCTGCGGCGCCGGCCCACGACGCAGGCGGCATGAAGCCGCTGCTGCGCCGGGTTGGCAGGGTGGAAATCACGTGGTTTCTCCTCGGTTGTCAAAAAGGGGCGGGAACATGAAAAAACCCGGCTGCCGTGTTTCGTTGCTCGAAATCGCGGTGGCCGGGTTGCACTCGAAAGAATCGGATGGCACGGTGAAAGGGGCGAAGCGCCGGATCAGCGCGCAGCGCCGGACGCGGCCTGCACCGCCGCCGCGGGCGGTGGCACGGCCACCTCGACCTTGGCGCGCGCGCTCACGGCGGTGCTGCCGTTGGCGGGTAGCTGGCCCAGCGTCCAGCGCAGCGACCGGTAGTCGGCATAGGGCACCGGCTCGGTCTTGTTGCCGGCTGCCTTGCGCATCAGCGGCTCGGGGCCGAACACGGCGTCCTTGGTCGCGGCCTGCACCAGGCTGGCGCCCGGCTTGGCGCTGCGCGGCTGGTACTCCAGGCCTTCGGGAATCGGAAGATCCGCCACCAGGCCGGTGACCGGCTTGCCGGTGTTGTTGGTGTAGGTAGCCCGGTACTCGACGATGTCGCCGGGCTTGACCGAACTGGCATCGACCAGCTGTTCCTTGCCTTGCGCGTCCTTCACCACCTTGGACTGGGTGAGGACGACGGCAACGGCCTTCTTCTGGGCGGCCTGGGCGGCGGCAGGTGCGGACTGGGCCGCGGCAGCGCCGGCGAAACCGGCCAGCGCGGCCAGCAGGAACGCGCAGGCGCCCAGGCTGGAAATGCGGAAATTCAGGATTTGAGTCGGTTTTTCAATGAACATGGTTGCTCCGGATTCAAGACACGCAGGCGTCCACCCCGGCGCATGCCGGTGATGAAATTAGCGGCTCGGGCCGCGGGAAGGAATCGCCGGCATTGCAGGCGCCGGCATTGGAATGAGCGATCGACGCCTTTCCGATTTGCATCGGGGCAGGCACCACCCTCAGGACTGCTGCGATTTCTCTGTCGCGTTCAGTCGGGTCTCAACTTGTTATCAATTATCTCTTTTTGGTTACGAAGTGTAGGCAAGAATGAATGCTTTCGTATCCATCAAATCCGACAACCCGCCATTCGGAACGACAGTTCCGTTTTCGACAACTGCAGGCCGAAAACCGCACTTTCCCCTCTGAAGGCCGTGCGAAACGGCCGCCCACGCGCCCGCCGCGGCCCCGGTTGGGACGCAGAAAAAAGTGGTAGGAAGATCGGGCCCGGCTCAGCGCTGCGAGCCCGGTGCCTCTGCCTGCATCAAGAAGGCTTGAAAATATTCAAGACGTAATCGACAAAAACCTTGATCTTTGGAGAATTGCGGCGCGACGGCAAATACACGAGATTGATCTCCTGCGGCTTCAATTTGACCGACGGCAACACAGGAACCAGAAGTCCGCTGTCGATATGCGATTGGGCGAGCGACAAAGGAAGCAGCCCAATTCCTTTGCCCGCTATTGTCAATTTCAGGATCAATTCCAGATCGTCCGACTGGAATACGCTGCCCACCCGCACCCGGTGGATCTTGCCCGTGGTCGAAAGGCTGACTTCCTTTTTGCGCCCCTCGCCCTCGGTGACCAGGAAGGCATGCGACGCCAGATCGGGCAGGTCCTCGATGACGGGGTGCGCTGCAAGGTAGTCCGGGGCGRCGCACAGCACCATCGGCTCGCTCTTCAGGTGGCGCGCCACCATCTCGTCGCAGCCCTCCCGGCCACGCCGGATGGCCACGTCGGCTTCGTCCTGGAACAGGTCGGCCCGGTCGTTGCCCGTTTCGACCACGACCTCGAGCTGCGGATGGGCGGCCATGAAATCGGGCAGATGCGCCCCCAGCACCTCCCTGCCGTAGTAGTGAGGGACCGCCACGCGCAGCCGCCCGCCCACCGCGCCGCTGCCGGAGGACAGGTTCAGCATGACGTCGTCGAGGATGGTCAGCACATGCTGGGCCGCGACCAGGAACTCCCGGCCTTCCTCGGTGAGCACGAAGCGCGTGGACCCGCGATGCAGCAGCAGGTGTCCGACCGTCGCCTCCAGCCGCTGGAGCTGGCGCGATGCGGACGCCTTGGGCACGTTCAGCACATCGGCGGCCGGCGTCAATCCTCCGAGTTGGGCGGCTTTGGTAAAAAGCCGGACGTCCGACAAAGAAAAATCCTTCATTTCAACTTCCGGGTGCTCCGTCTGTTTTTCCCTGAACGCTCGTTTCGGCGTTTCGGCGTTTCGGGCGGCCGCGCCGCCCCGCAGGTCAGGCACCCTACGCAATGAACGAGTGGCCTTTGGTTTCATTTTTAGTCAACAAGACAAGATTTGTTAACTTTTGCAACAATATTTCACCGATTCGGGAATAGTTCACTGTTCGGCGGCAGTCATGTGAATCGCGCTTGCAGAATCCTCGGGGTTTGGGGCTTGAACGCGGCCGAATTGGGTGGCGCTTCCATCCGTGCACGGCCCCTGGTCTTGCATTTGGGTCACAATTCATCCAATCATTGAATGAATAGGTGCCACACCGATGCTCGCCCAAGCCCCACGAACCTCGCTCGCAGACAGCGCCGCGAACAGCATCCGCGCCGAAATCGCGGACGGCCGCTGGGCCATCGGCTCCCGAATTCCCATCGAACCGCAACTCGCGCAGCTGCTGGGCGTGAGCCGCGGCACGGTGCGCGAAGCGGTCAAGACGCTGGTGTCGCGCGGGCTGCTCGAAGTGCGCCAAGGATCGGGCACCTATGTGCGCTCGGGCTTCGACCCTTCTTCCTGCCTGCAGAAGATGCGGCTCGCCAGCCTGCGCGACCAGTTCGAAGTGCGCCGCGCGCTCGAAGTCGAGGCCGCACGGCTCGCCGCACTGCGCCACACGGCCCGCGACCTGCGCCGCCTGCAGACCCTGCTCGACAAGCGCGGCATGCCGGACGCGGCCGACGGTGGCGCCGCTTTTATCGAGCGCGACCTCGCCTTCCACCTCGCCATTGCCGACATCTCGGGCAACCTCGCGCTCGCCGAGACCTGCCGCTTCATCAGCGGCTACATCAAGGAGACGATCGCAAGCAGCATGGGCACCAGCCTGCCCGAGCCCGACGAGGCCGCGCACCGCGCCATCGTCGAAGCCATTGCCAGCCGCGATCCCGACCGCGCCGCCGCCGCCGTGCGCGGCTTCATGGCGCCCATGCTCAACACGCTGGCCCTGGGCACCGCATGAGTTCGATGCCCCTGCCTGCCGGTGCCGCCGCCGCACACCGCGCCCCGCCTTCGCACTTCGGCACCACCGAAGAGCTGCTGATCGACGCCGAGGTCGACAGCCAGCCCGCGCCGCGCCCCACGCCCGCCCCCAGCCTGGGCCGCCGCATCCTGCTTGGCGCCAGCGTGGTGCTGATCGCCTTCAACCTGCGGCCCGTGTTCGCGAGCCTCTCGGTCGTGCTGCCCGAGATCATCAAGGCCACCGGCCTCTCGGCCACGGCCGCCAGCCTGCTGACCACGCTGCCGATCGTCTGCCTGGGCCTCTTCGCGCCGCTGGCGCCCTGGCTCGGCCGCCGCTTCGGCACCGAGCGCACGCTGCTCGGCTGCATGCTGCTGATCCTGGTCGGCACGGTGCTGCGCGGCACCGGCAGCATCCCGCTGCTGTTCCTGGCCTCGGCCATTGCGGGCAGCGGCATCGCGGTATCGAACGTGCTGCTGTCGGGGCTGGTGAAGCGCGACTTCGCGAAGCAGGTGGCGCTGATGATGGGGCTCTACACCATGGCCGTGTGCGGCGGCGCCGCCAGCGCCGCGGGCCTCACGGTGCCGCTCGAGCATGCGCTGGGCGGCGGCTGGACCTCTGCCCTGGCCATCTGGGCGGTGCCGGCCCTGCTGGTCACGCTGATCTGGGCGCCGCAGGCCCTGCCGCTCAAGCCGGTCGCGAGTGAATCGGGCTTCACCGTGCGCGGCCTCTGGCGCGACCGGCTGGCCTGGCAGGTCACGCTCTTCATGGGGCTGCAGTCCGCCCTCGCCTACATCGTGATGGGCTGGCTTGCGCCCATCCTGCGCGAGCGCGGGCTCGGCGGCGAGACGGCCGGCTACGTGGTGTCGCTGTCGGTCATGACGCAGGTGGTGACCTGCCTCGTGGTGCCGGCCCTGGCCGTGAGGCTGCGCAACCAGCGCGGCCTTGCCGTGGCGCTCGCGATGTTCACCGTGACGGCCATGCTGGCGATGCTGTTCGCGCCGCTGCCGGGCGTGTGGCTGTGGGCCGTGCTGCTGGGCATCGCGCAGGGCGGCACCTTCGCGCTGGCCCTCACGATGATCGTGCTGCGCTCGCGCGATTCGCACATCGCTGCGCACCTCTCGGGCATGGCCCAGGGCGTGGGCTACATGGTGGCCGCGTTCGGGCCGTTGCTGGCCGGCCTGCTGCACGGATGGACCGGCAGCTTCCGCGCCTCGGCCTGGCTTTTCATCGGACTGGGCATCGCGCTGGTGATCGCCGGGCTCGGGGCCGGGCGCACGATGCACGTGGGTGCAGTGACCATCGCGAAGCACTGAGCGGACCCGCCGCCCCGGGGCGCGCAGGAGAACGGTTCAGGCGTTCCGGCCACGTAAAGTCGGGGGCACCCCATGACCGCTTCTCCCCCTCCCCTCCTCCAGCTCCAGGCACTGACCTTCGCCTACCCCGGCCAGCCCGCGATCGCCGCCGGCTGGAGCGCATCCATCGGCCCGGGCGTCACGCTGCTGCATGGCGACACCGGCACCGGCAAGTCGGCGCTGCTTCAGGTGATCGCCGGCATGCTGCCCGCCACGGGCCGGCTGGCGGTCGCGGGGGTGCGTCTCGACGCCTCGCCCGAGGCCTATCGCCGGAACGTGTTCTTCGTCGAACCGGCGACGGACCGGTTCGACCAGGTCACCGCGCGGGAATGCACCGCGACACTCCGCGAGGGCGACGCGCACTTCGATGCGGACCGATGGCAAGCCTTGGTCGAGGGTTTTGCCCTGACCCCGCACCTCGACAAGAAGATGTTCATGCTCTCGACCGGCTCGAAGCGCAAGGTCTGGATGGCGGCAGGGCTCGCGTCGGGCCGACCGCTGGTGCTGCTCGACGAGCCGACGGCCGGGCTCGATGGCCCGTCGACGCGCTGCCTGTGGGCCGCGCTCGCGGGCTTCGCCGGACGGCCGGGGCAGGCCGTCGTTGTCGCGAGTTCGGCGCCCGTCGACGCCGTGCCGCTCGCGCAGACCATCGGGCTGCCGCTTCGCTGACGCGCGGCTTCAGGCCGCGTCGAAGCTGGTGCTGCGGCTCACCGGCTCCCAGGCCTCCATGTCCTTCAGCAGCGCTTGCGCATGCGCGCGCACCGCATCGACCGCGTCGTCGCCCAGCTGCAGCCGCAGCGGCGTGTGTTGCGCATTCAGTGCGCGTTCGATGGCCGCCGCGGCCTTGCGCGGATCGCCGGCCTGCGTGTTGTGCATCGAACGCGCGAACTCGCGCGTGGCGCCCACGACCGGCTGGTAGGCCTCGATCACCGGCATGTGGCGCATGCCGCTGCCCGCGAGCTGCGTGCGGAACTGGCCCGGCTCGACGATCAGCACCTTCACGCCGAAAGGCGCCACCTCCTGCGCCAGCGCTTCGGAGGCGCCCTCCAGCGCGAACTTGGAGGCCGAGTACGCGCTGAAGCCCGCAAACGACAGCTGCCCGCCCAGGCTGGAGATGTTGACGATGGCGCCCGAACGCTGCGCGCGCAGCACCGGCAGCGCGGCCCGCGTGACCGCCATCGCGCCGAAGAAGTTGGTGTTCATCAGCGCGCGCAGTTCGGCGTCGGGGGTTTCCTCGAGCGCGCCGACCACGCCGTAGCCCGCGTTGTTGATGAGCACGTCGATGCGGCCGAAGCGCGCCACCGCGGCCTGCACGGCGACTTCGGCGGCGCCGGCCACGTCGACGTCGAGCGGCGCGGCCAGCACCCGTTCGGGCGCGAGCGCCACCAGGTCAGCGAGGCGGGCGGCATCGCGGGCGGTGGCGACCACGTTGTGGCCCTGCGCCAGCGCGTGCGCGGCGAAGGCGTGGCCGAAGCCGGAGGCGGCGCCGGTGATGAACCAGGTTTGGGCGGTGCGGGTGGCGTTGGACATGACGGTGGCTCCTTCGTGGGTTGCGGCTTGCGGCCGGGGCATGGCGTGACTATTCCCGCAATTTTATTCATCGACTAGATGGTTCAAATCGAATACACCTTGCGATACGATGCATGAATGGACCGCACCCTGCTTCCGCATCTCGCGATCGTGCTGGCGGTGCACCGGCGCGGGGGCTTCGCGGCGGCCGCCGCCGAACTGGGCATGAGCGCCTCGGCCGTGAGCCATGCCGTGCGCGCCGTCGAAGACCACCTGGGCCAGCCGCTTTTCGCGCGCACCACGCGCAGCGTGCGGCTCACCGAGGCCGGCGCGGGCTTCATCGGCATGCTCGGCCCCGCCATGGGCGAAATCGCCGATGCCGTCGACCGCTTCGGCGAAGCGCTCGGGCGCGTGGGCGGCGTGCTGCGCATCAATGCCCCGCACGTGGCGCTGCCGCTGGCCATCACGCCGATGGTGGCCGAGATGTCGCGCCGCCACCCCGAACTCGTGATCGAGATCGCTTCCGACGACGGCTTGGCCGACATCGTGGCCGGCGGCTACGACGCGGGCGTGCGGCTCGGCCACACGGTCGCGCAGGACATGGTTGCGGTGCGGCTCACCCCGCCGTTCCAGGCCATCATGGTGGCCACGCCGCGCTACCTGGCGGCGGCCGGCGAGCCGCGCAACCTTGCCGCGCTGGCCAGGCACAACTGCATCGGCTTCCGCTTCGTGACCTCGGGCGGCGTGTACGCCTGGGACCTGCGCGACAAGGGTGCCGACGTGGCCGTCGAGGTGAAGGGCACGGTGCGCGTCACCAACGCGCTGTATGCCCGGGAACTGGCGCTGGCCGACGTCGGCATCGCCTACATCTTCGAGCCGCTGGTGCGCGCCGAGCTGCGCGAGGGCCGGCTGCGGCAGCTGCTGCCCAAGTCCGCCTTCGACGAGCCGGGGCTTTTCCTGTATTTCCCGCGGCGGGCGGCCCAGGCGCCGAAGTTGCGCGCTTTTGTCGACCTGGCGCGGGAAATGCTCGCAGCCCCAACGAGCCGCCCGCCCTCTTAAGACGCCCCCAGGCGGGGTCTTCAGGGGCTGGCCGGCCAATCCCCGGCTCGCCCGGGCGACAATCGGGGACTCCGGCCACCAGAACCAGCCGGAAGTCCCTGCCACCCGACCCCTCAGCTTTACGGAAGCAAGCGCATGAGCACGAAGCAACCCACCATCGTCTACACCCTCACCGACGAGGCGCCCCTGCTGGCGACCTTCGCGTTCCTGCCCATCGTGCGCGCCTTCACCGCGCCGGCCGGCATCAACGTCACGACGAGCGACATTTCCGTCGCGGCCCGCATCCTGGGCGAGTTCCCCGAATTCCTGAGCGACGCACAGAAAGTGCCTGACAACCTCGCCGAACTGGGCAGGCTCACGCTCCAACCCGACGCCAACATCATCAAGCTGCCCAACATCAGCGCCTCGGTGTCCCAACTCAAGTCGGCGATCAAGGAGCTGCAGGACAAGGGCTACAAGATCCCCGATTACCCCGAGAACCCGACCACCGACGAGGACAAGGACATCCGCGTTCGCTACAACAAGTGCACCGGCAGCGCGGTGAACCCGGTGCTGCGCGAGGGCAACTCCGACCGCCGCGCGCCCAAGGCGGTGAAGGAATACGCGCGCAAGAACCCGCACAGCATGGCCGACTGGAGCCAGGCCTCGCGCTCGCAMGTCTCGCACATGCACGGCGGCGACTTCTACCACGGCGAGAAGTCCATGACCCTGGACCGCGCGCGCAACGTCAAGATGGAACTGCTGACCAAGAGCGGCAAGACCGTCGTGCTCAAGTCCAAGGTCGCGCTGCTGGACCGCGAGGTCATCGACTCCATGTTCATGAGCAAGAAGGCGTTGCTGGCCTTCTACGAAAAGGAGATCGAGGACGCGCACAAGACCGGCGTCATGTTCTCGCTGCACGTCAAGGCCACCATGATGAAGGTCTCGCACCCCATCGTGTTCGGCCACTGCGTGAAGATCTTCTACAAGGACGCCTTCGAGAAGCACGGCAAGCTGTTCGACGAGCTGGGCATCAACGTCAACAACGGCATGGTCGATCTCTACAACAAGATCGCCGCGCTGCCCCAGAGCACGCAGGACGAGATCAAGCGCGACCTGCACGCCTGCCACGAGAACCGCCCCGAACTGGCCATGGTCGACTCGGCCAAGGGCATCACCAACTTCCATTCGCCCAACGACGTCATCGTGGACGCCTCCATGCCCGCGATGATCCGCAACGGCGGCAAGATGTGGGGCGCCGACGGCCGCCTGAAGGACGTCAAGGCCGTGATGCCCGAGTCCACCTTCGCCCGCATCTACCAGGAGATCATCAACTTCTGCAAGTGGCACGGCGCCTTCGACCCCAAGACCATGGGCACGGTGCCCAACGTGGGCCTCATGGCCCAGAAGGCCGAGGAGTACGGCTCGCACGACAAGACCTTCGAGATTCCGGAGGACGGCGTCGCCAACATCACCGACCTGGACACCGGCGAGGTGCTGATGAGCGAGGATGTGGAGCAGGGCGACATCTGGCGCATGTGCCAAGTCAAGGACGCCGCGATCCGCGACTGGGTGAAGCTGGCCGTCAACCGCGCGCGCAACTCCGGCATGCCGGTGGTGTTCTGGCTCGACGCCTACCGCCCGCACGAAGCGCAGCTGATCACCAAGGTCAAGATGTACCTGCACGAGCACAACACCTCGGGCCTGGACATCCAGATCATGAGCCAGGTGCGCGCCATGCGCTACACACTCGAGCGCGTCGTCCGCGGCCTGGACACCATCAGTGCCACCGGCAACATCCTGCGCGACTACCTGACCGACCTGTTCCCCATCATGGAGCTGGGCACCTCGGCCAAGATGCTGTCCATCGTGCCCTTGATGGCCGGCGGCGGCCTGTACGAGACCGGCGCGGGCGGCTCGGCCCCCAAGCACGTGCAGCAACTGGTCGAAGAGAACCACCTGCGCTGGGATTCGCTCGGCGAATTCCTCGCGCTGGCCGTGAGCCTGGAAGACCTGGGCCTGAAGACCGGCAACGCCCAGGCCAAGATCCTGGCCAAGACGCTGGACACCGCGACCGGCAAGCTGCTGGACAACAACAAGAACCCGTCGCCCAAGACCGGCCAGCTGGACAACCGCGGCAGCCAGTTCTACCTGGCCATGTACTGGGCCCAGGAACTGGCCGCACAGACCGACGACAAGGCGCTGCAGGCCAAGTTCAAGAAGCTGGCCGAGACGCTCACCGCCAACGAACAGAAGATCGTCGACGAACTCTCGGCCGTGCAGGGCAAGGCCGTGGACATCGGCGGCTACTACCTCGCGGACAAGGAAAAGTTCGAGGCGGTGATGCGTCCGAGCGCGACGCTCAACGCGGCGCTGGCGACGGCGCAGGCTTGAGAAAACCCGCCGCGTGGGCAAGCCCGTCATGAAGAAGCTCTGGCTGCTTCCCGCCGCGCTGGCCTTCGCCGGCGCGGTCCACGGTGCCGAGAACTGCGAGGCGCTGCGCGCCCAGATCGAATCGAAGATCAGCGCGGCCGGCGTCACGCGGTTCGCGGTGCTCACCGTCGATGCCAACGCGCCAGCGGCTGGCCAGGTGGTGGGCAGCTGCGAGCTCGGCACCAAGAAGATCGTCTATCAGCGTGAAGATGGATCGGCACCGGGTGCAGCGCCGGTGCCCCCGCGCTCGCCCGAGGACGACAGCATCCTGACCGAGTGCAAGGACGGCACCGTGTCGGTCGGCGGCGACTGCAGGAAGTAGCAACGATGGCTGACAAGATCCTGGTGTTCTATGGCTCGTACCGCTCGGACCGCATGGGCATACGTCTCGCGGACTACGTGGTGGCAGGCCTCGGCGCGCGAGGCGCCGAGGCGGAGCTGATCGACGCCAAGGCGGTCGACCTGCCGATGCTCGACCGCATGTACAAGGAATATCCGAAGGGCACGGCGCCTGCGGCCATGGAAGCACTGGCGCAGAAGATCCGCAACGCGGACGGCTTCGTCTTCGTGACCGGCGAATACAACTGGGGGCCGCAGCCCGGGTTGAAGAATCTGACGGACCACTTTCTCGAAGAGTGGTTCTGGCGGCCGGCCGCTGTCGCCAGCTATTCGGCGGGGCGGTTCTCAGGCGTTCGCTCGGGCACGATCTGGCATTCGATCCTGTCGGAGATGGGGATGGTGGTGGTGTCGAGCACGCTGGCGGTGGGGCCGATTTCCCAGACGCTGGATGCGCACGGGAAGCCGATCGGCAGTGCAGGGGAATCGCTGGAGCGGTCGTTCGGGCGGTTTGCCGATGACCTGGCCTGGTGGACCGAGGCGGCGCGCGCACAGCGGGCGCGCAAGGCGCCGCCCTACTAGCTAACGCAGGCCGGCAAGCACTTCAGCCATCTTCTTCAGGGCTGCTTCCGGCGTCGGCTCGATGTGGATCGAACAGGCCAGCATGAGGTTCAGCGGCTGGCCGAAGTCTTCGACCGCGATGCCGGTGCCGCTCTCGCGCAGCACGCCGCTCGCGTCGTGCCCGCATTGCAGCGCTGACCGTGCCCGGTCCGCATAGCTGCCCGCGGGCACGCCATAGGCCACGACGGGAATCCCCAGCGCCACCGCGGCGCCAACCTCGAACACCGTGCCGGAATCCGGCTCCAGCCCTCTGAAGGATGCGAGGTTCGCCACCACGCCGTCTGCGCTGCGAAGGCGCTGCATGTTGGCTTCGTAGATCTGCTTCTCCGGCGCTTCGAGGCTCTGGTCCTCGTTGCCGTCGGCCGGCAGCAGCGCCACCAGGCCCAACGCTTCGCAAGCCGCCGTGAGCCGCATGAAATGGTCCCTGGCATCCGGACGAAAGACGTCCGGGCCGGCGAGGTAGATCCGGGGGCGCGTCGGGTTTTCAGGTGCTTCGGGCATCGAAGCGCATCTTAGATGGGGCGTTCGGCTGCGCAACCACTCCATTGCATCGCGTAACGCCTTGGCCGACATCCGTGGCCGGTCCCTTGTCCAGAAACAGGCAAGAACTCGACAGGAGCCATATAACGCCGCGAAAGCACGACGCGGCGCTGAGAGCCGCGAGGGCCGCCGAGGCGGCGCTAGATATGAAGCGCTGCCAGGACCCCGACCGCCAGTCCCGCGACCGCCACGGCGAACATCCCGCGCTCCAGCCATTTCTTCTTGGTCAGCAACGCAATGGCTGCGAGCGCGATCGACACCTGCAGCACCGTGGTCGCCTGGGCCCAGCGATGGTGCTGGTGCATCTGCTCTTCCGACTGGAGATCCCACTTGCTCGCCTCGGCCTCCAGTTTCTTCGCATCGGTCTGGATGACGGTTTTCTCCTGCTCGTAGCGGGTCACCTTGTCCTGCCAGCCCTGCTTTTTATCGTCCGTCGCGGTGTCGCGTGCGAATTCGGCAAGCGCCTGCTTGGTGCTCTTCGACTGGAAGTAATTCCACTGGTTCGAAGCCTCGGTCTTCTTGATCGCGGCGTTGTTCTTGTAGATCCCGGCATTGGCCTGCGTGGCCCCGCCCATGTACGAGAAGATCGCGCCAACGGTGGCGATCACTGCGGTGCAGACCGCGATCTTGCCTGTCATGCCCATGCCGCCGGCATGCGTGGCCGCACCGTCGCCTTGCGCGTGGCCGCCGGATGCAGCGTGTTCCAGTTCGTGATCGTGCGGGCCGTGCACGTGAAAGCCGTGTCCTGACATGGGATCCTTCTTGAAATCTTGAAATTACGGGGTGGAGCGGGCGCAGTATGCCCTGTCGCGTCCGCCCCGCGACCGAGGACTCCGGCCAGCCGCCGGATCTCATGCGGGCCTGTTCGATCCACACCGCGTTTTCGCAGGATCAGGCAAGAACCGCGTTCAATCCGGATACCGCTCGAAGCACCGTCGGCGCGAGACTCCTCTCCATGCCCGGCGCACGCTTTGCGCCATGGTTCACAGACCCGCACGAGGAGTTTTGTATGAGCGCAATCCAGGAAAAAGTCGTCCTCATCACCGGCGCGAGCAGCGGCATCGGCGAAGCGACCGCGCGGCTGCTGGCGCGGCGCGGTGCCAGCGTGGTGCTCGGTGCACGCCGCACCGATCGGCTGGAGGCTCTCGCGGCCGAGATCAACGCCACGGGCGGCACGGCGAGCTTCCAGCGGCTCGACGTGACGCACCGGCCCAGCATGGAGGCCTTCGCCGAGTTCGCCTTCGACACGCACGGCCAGATCGACGTGCTGGTCAACGCGGCCGGCGTGATGCCGCTGTCGCCGCTGTGGAACCGCAAGATCGAGGAGTGGGAACTCATGATCGACGTGAACCTGCGCGGCGTGCTGCTCGGCATTGCGGCGGTGCTGCCGACGATGCAGGCGCAGGGCTGGGGCCACATCGTGAATGTCGCGCCGGTGGCGATGCAGGGCGTGTCGCCGGCGTCGGCCGTGTACCACGGCACGCAGTACGCGGTGAACGCGATCTCCGAAGGGCTGCGGCAGGAACACGAGGGGCGCCTGCACGTCACGGTGGTGAGCCCCGACGTGACCGGGCTCGCCGACCCGCTGGCCGAACGCATCGCGGCCAGCTACACCTTCGAGCGCATGCGCACGCGGCGGCGCCTCGCGGTGCCTGCCGAGGGCGTCGCACGGTCGATCGCCGGGGCGATCGAGGGGTACGGCATCGCGGCGCCGATGCGGTCGGCTGCAAGGCCGAGGCCGGCCGAGCACGCGTGGTGATCGGACTGCCGGCCCTGCTGCGGCCGCCGCGTCAGTAGGTCTTGTACGGCAGGAATTTGCCCGACAGCACCACGTTGACGCGGTCGCCCTTCGGGTCGGGCTGGCGCTGGATGTCCATGCTGAAGTCGATGGCGCTCATGATGCCGTCGCCGAACTCCTCGTGGATCAGCTCCTTGATGGTGGTGCCGTACACGCTCACCACCTCGTACCAGCGGTAGATCAGCGGATCGGTCGGCACGGGCGTGGGCAGCGAGCCCTTGTAGGGCACGACCTTGAGCCACTTCTGCTCCTCGGGCGTGAGGCCGAAGATCTTGCCGATGATTTTTGCCTGCCTGTCGTCGAGCGTCATCTGGCCGAGGCAGGCCGCGGTGGTCCACTCTTTCGAAAGACCGACCTTCCTGGCCACGTCGGCCCACTGGATGCCCTTGGACACCTTCACGGTGATGATCTTCTCGGTGACGTCGTTGCGGTTCATGTGGGTTTGCTCCTGATTGAAATTGAGAATGGTGATGGGATCACGACGCCTTGGCGCGCGTGACGAGGAAATCGACGATGTGGTTGCGCAGCGCGTAGTAGCCGTCCAGGTGGTGCAGCGAAGCGCGCGTGCGCTCGCGCGGCAGCGGGTTGACCACGGTCTCGACGATGTTGCCGGCGCGGTAGCTGCCGCCGGGCTGGTCGGCACCGTTGGTCATCAGCAGGATGCGGTCGGCCAGCAGGATGGCCTCGTCCACGTCGTGCGTGATCATGAAGACGGTCTGCTGCGTCTGGCGCACGATGGTCATCAGCTCGTCCTGGATGGTGCCGCGCGTGAGCGCATCGAGCGCACCGAAGGGCTCGTCGAGCAGCAGCATCTTGGGCTGGATGGCAAAGGCGCGCGCAATGCCCACGCGCTGCTTCATGCCGCCCGAGAGCTGCGAGGGCTTCTTGTCGATGGCGGCCTGCAGGCCCACCATGGCCACGAAGCGCTCCACCTGCGCATCGACCTGCGCGCCCGACCAGTCGGGCCATCGCGAGGACACGGCGAAGGCGATGTTCTTGCGCACGGTGAGCCAGGGCATGAGCGCGTGGCTCTGGAAGACCACGCCGCGCTCCAGGCTGGGGCCCGCGACCTCGCGGCCGTCCATGAACACATGGCCTGCGCTTGCCTGGTCGAGGCCCGCCAGCACGTTGAGGATGGTGGTCTTGCCGCAGCCCGAGTGACCGATGATGCAGACGAACTCGCCACGGTCCAGCGTGAAGGACACGTCGGCGAACACGGGCCGCGCGGGCACGAAGGCCTTGGCCAGGCCTTCGATGCGCAGGAAGCCGCCGGTAGCGGGCAGTGGCGTGGGAGCGGGTGTCATGAGGGCGCCTTGTGCAAATCGATCACTCCACATAGGTCACCTTCCGCTGCAGCCCGGCAAAGGCCTGGTCGAGCAGCATGCCGACGACCCCGATCACCAGGATCGCGAAGATCACGTTGGTGAGCGAGAGGTTGTTCCACTCGTTCCACACGAAGTAGCCGATGCCGGTGCCGCCCACGAGCATCTCGGCCGCCACGATGACGAGCCACGCGATGCTCATGCTGATGCGCATGCCGGTGAGGATGGTGGGCGCGGCCGCCGGCAGGATGACGCGGAACGCGCGGCGCAGCGGTTTCACCTCGAGCGTGCTCGCCACGTTGAGCCATTCGCGCTTGACCGAGGCCACGCCGAAGGCGGTGTTCAGCAGCATCGGCCATACCGAGCAGATGAAGATCACGAAGATGCCGCTGACCGAAGAGTCCTTGATGGTGTAGAGCGCCAGCGGCATCCATGCGAGCGGCGAGATGGGCTTGAGCACCTGGATGAACGGATCGAAAGCCTTGTGCAGCAGCGGCGACATGCCGATGACGAAACCCAGCGGCACCGCCACCACGCAGGCCAGCAAAAAGCCCAGCCCCACGCGGGCGAGCGAATAGGCAAGCTGGATGGCAATGCCCTTGTCGTTCGGCCCGTTGTCGTAGAAGGGGTTCGACAGGTGCTTCCACGCGGTGGCGCCCATCTCGGCCGGCGTGGGAAAGCCCGAACTCTTGACCTGGCCCTGCTGGCCTTGCGTGGGGTCCTTGCCGAGCATCCTCTGGTACTCGATCTGCTCGGCGGTCATGCCTGCCACAGCGGAGGCACCGGTGGTCGGTGCGGTCGCCAGTTGCCACACGCCGACCAGCAGCAGAAATATCAGCAGCGACACCAGCGCCGCCTTGAACGAGAGGGCCTTCTTCGGCATGGCTCAGGCCATCTTCGCAATGGCGAAGCTCTTGACGTAGTCGTCGGGCTTCGCGGGGTCGAACACCTTGCCCATGATGGTGAACTTGGGATACGCGCCATCGGGCACGCTCTGGCCCAGGTCCTTCATGCGCTTCTTCGCATCGGTGAGCAGGAAGACTTTCTCGGCGATCTGCCTGTAATTGACGTCGCCCTTCACGTAGCCCCAGCGTTTCATCTGCGTGAGCATCCACACCGCCATCGACTGCCAGGGAATGGGGTCGAAGTCGGCGCGGTCGGGCACGGTGCGGATGTTGCCGAGGCCATCGGCGAACTTGCCGGTGAGCACCTGCGTGAGCACGGTCTCGGGCTGGTTCAGGTACTGCGCGGGCGCGATCACCTTGGCGATGAGTTCGCGGTTCTTCGGGTCGCGCGCCATGGCCGAGGCGGTGAGCACCGCGCGCACGAGTGCGGCGAAGGTGTTGGGGTTCTTCTCGATGAACTCGGTCGAGGTGCCGAAGGCGCAGCACGGGTGGCCGTTCCACAGGTCTCGCGTCAGCAGGTGCAGGAAGCCGATTTCCTCGAACACCGCACGCTGGTTGAAAGGGTCGGGGCCGAGGTAGCCGTCGATGTTGCCGGCCCGCAGGTTGGCCACCATCTCGGGTGGCGGCACCACGCGGATCTGGATGTCGGTGTCGGGGTTCAGGCCCGCCTCCGCCACGTAGTAGCGCAGCAGGAAGTTGTGCATGCTGTACTCGAAGGGCACGGCGAACTTCAGGCCCTTCCACGTCTTCGGGTCGCGCTTGTCCTTGTGCTTGTTGGCCAGCGTGATGGCCTGGCCGTTGGTGTTCTGGATGGTCGCGACATTCATCGCCACCTGGTTGGAGCCCGCGCCCATCGAAATGGCGAGCGGCATCGGCGACAGGAAGTGCGTGGCGTCGTACTCCTTGTTGAGCATCTTGTCGCGGATGAGCGCCCAGCCTGCGGTCTTGACCACGTCGACGTTGAGGCCCTGCTTTTGATAGAAGCCCAGGGGGTGCGCCATGATCAGCGGCGTGGCGCAGGTGATCGGAATGAAGCCTATCTTCAGGTTGGTCTTTTCGAGCGGCGCCTTGTCCTGCGCCATGGCCTGCAACGCACCCAGCGGCAGCACCGAGGCGATGGCGGCGCGCGCGGTGCCGGCGCCCACGGCGCGCAGGAAGTTGCGGCGCACGCTGTCGTCTGGGAACAGGGCCTTCATGAGGCTGGCTTCGAGCTTGTCGCCCGGGCTGACGTCGATCTCGGCGCCGCGGCCGTGGTTGCGGCCGCAGGCGCAGCGCATGTTCAGTGGCCGGTCGGCGTCGTAGAGATCGCAGGCGGTCGAATCGGATGGGCTGGACATGGTGGTGCACCTCGGTGAAAAGATGCTTGCCACGATGCAAGGCCCGGGCCGGATGCGAGGCCCGAAGGCCCCCGGCGCTCAGATCGTGCCGCGCTTGTCGAGGGCTTGTAGGGCTGGCACTACAAGACGGCCACCGCCGGCTTCGTTTTCAGGTCGTGGGGGCGGCCTTGCCGTTGCGTTCGGCATACAGCGCGAGCTCCACGTCGTTCTTGGTGCCGGTCTTCTCAAGGATGCGCGCACGGTAGGTGCTGACGGTGTTGGGCGCGAGACCGAGCTGTGCACCGATTTCGCTCACGCTGTGCCCGGCGCTGAGCAGGCGGTAGACCTGGTGCTCGCGGTGCGAGAGCTGCTCGGCGCCCTGCCCCGCGTTGCGGCCTACGGCAGCGGCCAGCGCCTCGGCCGTGGCGGCAGAGACGTACAGGCCACCAGCCGCCACCTTGCGCACGGCACTCACCATGTCGTCGGCATCGGCGCTCTTGTTCAGGTAGCCCGAGGCACCGAGCTTGATGCAGCGCACCGCGTACTGCTTCTCGGGGTAGGTGCTGAGCATCAACACGGGCAGCGTGGGCCACTCTTTGCGCAGGGCCTGCAGCACGTCGAGGCCGTCGCGGCCGGGCAGTGCAATGTCGAGCAGCACAACGTCCAGGCCATCGGGTCCGCCCAGTTCCTGCACGGCGGCCAGCACCTCGGGACCGGTCTGCGCTTCGGCGCGAACGGTCATCGAAGGCAGGCCGTTGGAGAGGTCGCCGAGCATCTGCTTCAGGCCCTCGCGCACGATGCGGTGGTCGTCGCCGATGAGCACGCGGATGTCGTTCATCTCAGGCATCCACCGGCAATGGCAGGTGCAGGCAGAAGGTGCTGCCCACGCCCACCCGGCTTTCGATGTCGATGCGCCCGCCGAAGTGGCGCGCCCGCTCGCGCATGCCGAGCACGCCGTACGAGGTGGCGGCCTCGAAGGCCTGCGCCGGCGCACCGACGCCGTCGTCGCGCACGCTGATGCTCAATTGCTGTTGTTCCACACCGATGCGGATGCCGAGGCTGTGCGCCTTCGCGTGGCGGCCGACGTTGCTCAGCATCTCCTGGAAGATCCGGAACACCGCAATGGCCGCGGGCTCGGGCAGCTCCACACCTGCCGGCACGTCGAAGCGCCAGTCGATCTCCATCTCGGCCGACTGCACGAATTCGTGGGCCTGCCATTCGAGCGCTGCCCACAGGCCCTGGTGATCGAGGATGCTGGGGCGCAGGTCGGTGATGATGCGGCCCACGTTGTCGACCGCGCGCTCGATCAGCTGGCTCATGTTGCTGCACTTGCAGCGCATCTGGTCGCGCATGGATTGCGCGGCATCGGGCGTGCGCTCTTGCTGCTCGCCCAGGCGCTTGCCGATCCAGTTGACGTCCATCTTGAGCGCGACCAGCAGGCTGCCGAGCTCGTCGTGCACCTCGCGCGCGATGCGGGTGCGCTCGTCTTCGCGCACCTTGTCGAGCCAGGCGGAGAGTTCGCGCAACTGCACGAGCGCATCGCTGAGTTCGCGGGTGCGCTCCTGTACGCGCAGGCCGAGCTCGTCCTTGGCTTGTTGCAGCGCCTCGGCGTGGCGGCGGCGCTCGGTGATGTCGACAAAGGTGATGACGGCGCCGCGCACCTGCGCGCCGTCCATGATCGGGTGGCTCGAATACTCCACCGCAAAGGCGGTGCAGTCGCGGCGCCAGAACACCTCGGTGTCGATGCGGCACGGCAGGCCGCGGCGGAAGGCGTTGAAGATCGGGCAGTCGGTGTCGGCGTAGTGCGAGCCGTCGGGGTGCGAGTGGTGCGTGAGCTCGTGCATGTTCGAGCCGATCACGTCGCGCGCCTCGTGGCCCAGCATCTGCGCGCCGGCCCGGTTGATGAACATGCAGTGGCCGTCGAGGTCGATGCCGAAGATGCCCTCGCCGGTGGACTCCAGCAGCAGGCCCAGCTGGTGCTGCCAGAGGGGATGGCTGGCGGTGGGGTTCAGGACGGGCGTTTCCATGCACCAAAAGCAAGCAACACCCGTGCCCGGCGGTCTTGCTCCCTCAGCGGTCCCAGCGGAACTTGCGCTCCGACTCCTGGATGGGCTGGTCGTTGATGCTCGCGTAGCGCTTCTGCATCAGGCCGTTCTCCGCGAACTCCCAGTTCTCGTTGCCATGGCTGCGGAACCATTGGCCCGCGGCGTCATGCCATTCGTACTCGAAACGCACCGCGATGCGGTTGTCCATGAAGGCCCAGAGCTGCTTCTTCAGCCGGTAGTCGTGCTCGCGCTCCCACTTGCGGGTGAGGAACGCCACCACCTGCTCACGGCCGTTCACGAAGTCGGCGCGGTTGCGCCACTCGGTGTCGGGCGTATAGGCCAGGCTCACGCGAACCGGGTCGCGCGTGTTCCAGGCGTCTTCGGCGGCCTGGACTTTCCGGGTGGCGGATTCGAGCGTGAAGGGAGGCAGCGGCGGGCGGGATTCCATGAGGGTCTTTCCTTGTAGTGACGGGGTGGTGAAGGCCCGCAATGTGCCACATGTAGACAGACCTGTCTACATGCCTACAATCACCGCATGGACATCTCCGCACTGCCCGCGCGCGAACGCATCCTGCTCACGGCGCACGATCTCTTCTACGCAGACGGCATCCGCGCCACCGGCATCGACCGCGTGATCGCCGCCTCGGGCGTCACCAAGGTCACCTTCTACCGGCACTTTCCGTCGAAGGACGACCTGGTGCGCGCCTTTCTCGATCACCGGCACGGGCGGTGGATGGCATGGTTCGTCGATGCATTGGGCCGCCGCGACGCGCAGCAGCGCATCGGCGACGGGCAAGCGCTGCCGATGCTGGCCGATGTGATGGCCGAGTGGTTTGCCGACCCGGTCTTTCGCGGCTGTGCGTTCATCAACGCCGTGGTGGAGGTCGGCGCGAGCGTGGCCGGCGCCGCCGACATCGCACGCGAGCACAAGTGCGAGATGGTCGAGGTGATCGCCGGCCTGTTGCCCGATGGACCGCAGCGCATGGTCATCGCGCAGGCGGCCGCGCTCGGCGTCGACGGCGCCATCGTCAAGGCGCAGATGGGCGATGCAGCGCTGGCGCACGAAGCGGTCGACGATCTGCGCCGGCTGCTCGAAGCACTGGTCGCCACCTTGCGCCCGTCAGCGACTCGATAACATCCATCCCCGGAAACAACAACACATGGTTTCGACGCGACTCCCCTCGACACAGGGCCTGCAGGCCTTCGAGGCCGTCGCACGGCTGCGCAGCGTGAACCTCGCGGCCGAAGAGCTCAGCGTGACGCCCAGCGCAGTGAGCCACCGCATCCGCCAGCTCGAAACGCAGCTCGCGCTCAAGTTCTTTGCGGGCAACGACTTCAGCCTCAGCGCCGACGGCCTCGCCTACCTGGCGCGCGTGCGCGAGGCCATCGCGGCGCTGCAGCAGGTGCCGGGCCGCGAGTCCGCATCGCAGATCCGGCGGCTGCGCGTGGCTGTCACGCCCACCTTCTCGCGCCAGATGCTGCTGCCCCGGCTGGCGCAGTTTCGCGACGCCTACCCGAACATCGAACTGATGCTGCAGGTGACCACGCCGGTGCGCAACATGACGGTCGAAGAGGCCGACATCGAACTGCGTTTCGGCACCGGGCCCTTTCACGACCGCGAGTCGTTCCAGCTGCTGGCCGACGAGATCTCGCCGGTCTGCAGCCCGGCCTACCTGCAGCGCCACGGGCCGTTCGACGGCTTCGCGACCGATGCCGAGGTGGCGCGCGTCCAGCTGCTGCGCACACCGCTCGAATCGTGGCGCACCTGGTTCAAGGCCTGCGGCATCGGCCTGCCGGAACCGGCCACGGGCCACCAGTTCAACGACCTGGGCCTGGCGCTCGATGCGGCGGCGGAAGACTTCGGCGTGGTGCTGATGCACCTGAAGCTCGGGAGCGCCTGGCTGGAAAGCGGCCGCCTCGTGCGGCTCTCGGCGCAGAGCGTGCCCTCTCCCAATGCCTACTTCCTCTGCTGGCGGCCGGGGGCGATGGAGCGCTGGGAGTGTGCGACTTTTGTCGAATGGCTGCGGCAGGCGCTGCGCGACTGAATTCTTTTCAGTTTCTGCCCCGGTATTTTTCAGATCGGCGGCGGTTTTCCCACCCAGACTCGGCCCGCGGCGGAGCCTGCCGATAATGGCCCGCCGGCGCAAGCAAGCCATCGAAGACTACCCAGGAGACTCCCCCGTGCCCGACCTTTCCAAGATCACCAGCATCGAAGACCTGCGGGTGATCGCCAAGCGGCGCGTGCCGAAGATGTTCTACGACTACGCCGACTCCGGCGCCTGGACCGAGGGCACCTACCGCGCCAACGAGAGCGACTTTCAGAAGATCAAGCTGCGCCAGCGCGTGGCCGTGAACATGGAAGGCCGCTCCACCCGCAGCACCATGGTCGGCCAGGACGTGTCCATGCCCGTGGCCATTGCGCCCACCGGCCTCACCGGCATGCAGCATGCCGACGGCGAGATCCTCGGTGCCCGCGCGGCCAAGGCCTTCGGCATTCCGTTCACGCTCTCGACCATGAGCATCTGCTCGCTCGAGGACATCGCCGAAGGCACCGACCGGCATCCCTTCTGGTTCCAGCTCTACGTGATGAAGGACCGCGACTTCATCGAGCGCCTGATCGAACGCGCCAGGGCCGCCAACGTGTCGGCCCTGCAGCTCACGCTCGACCTGCAGATCCTCGGCCAGCGCCACAAGGACATCAAGAACGGCCTGACTGCGCCGCCCAAGCCCACCCTCAAGAACCTGATCAACCTCGCGACCAAGCCGCGCTGGTGCATGGGCATGCTGGGCACCAAGCGCCGCACCTTCGGCAACATCGCGGGCCACGCCAAGGGCGTGAAGGACCTGTCGTCGCTGTCGTCATGGACGGCCGAGCAGTTCGACCCCGCGCTGAGCTGGGCCGACGTGGAGTGGATCAAGAAGCTCTGGGGCGGCAAGCTCATCCTCAAGGGCATCATGGACGTCGAAGACGCACGCCTCGCGGCATCCAGCGGTGCCGATGCGCTCATCGTGTCGAACCACGGCGGCCGCCAGCTCGACGGTGCGCCCTCTTCCATCGCCGCGCTGCCCGCCATCGTCGAGGCCGTTGGCAGCGAGATCGAGGTGTGGATGGACGGCGGCATCCGCAGCGGGCAGGACGTGCTCAAGGCCCGCGCGCTCGGCGCGCGCGGCACGATGATCGGCCGCAGTTTTCTCTACGGCCTCGGCGCCCACGGTCAAGCGGGCGTGACGCGCGCGCTGCAGATCATCCACAAGGAACTCGACATCACCATGGCCTTCTGCGGCCGCACGCAGATCGATGAGGTCGATTCGAGCATCCTGCTGCCGGGCACCTTCTAGGGCCTGCGAACAGGCGATCGCTACTTCAAAGCGGCGCCGCCTCGTGCGAGGTACTGACCCGAGAGGCGGGCAAACTGGCCGCCATCGGTGGCAATCGAGGTCTGATGGCTCCCTCCCGGGCTGAAGACGATCGCGAACGTGTGGGTGTCGCCGTACTCCTGCGTGTTGCGCAGCATGTAGTCGACATGGTTGTTGCGGTAGTGCTGGTCGGTGCCGCCGGGCGTGTCGGACGGCACGCCCATCGGCGTCTGCCACCACAGGATCGGGAGGCCATTGCCCAGCGCGGCGCGATAGTCCGAAATCTGGCTCTGGGACTCGTGGAAGTTGGGGCTGGTCTTGTTGCTTGCGTCCCAATAGAACGGACCGGTTCGCCCCGTGCATTCGTCGGGAGGCGATGCGACTTCCCTGCAGCCCGCATCGCGGTCGCTGGTCTGGGCAACGATGAAATCGGCCCGATCGGCCCCGACCGCCCGCATCTGCGCGCCGATCTCGGCGGGGGTGCCGCTCCAGAAGGCAGGCGGGAACCCCACCAGCGCCTTGGGCGCGATCTGTCGGCCCATCTGCACCAGGCATTGGCCCAGGCCCGCGGCGGTGTTCGGCAACCCTGCACATTCGGGCTGGTTGTTCACGGAGGCCGGCATCCGCGTCGCATCGCGGTTGGGCGCCTGCGACGCAACGAAGCCCCAGAAGTCCGGCTCCAGATTGATCAGAACGGGCCCATCGAGGTTTGCAATGAGCTGGTACATGAGCCGGACCTGCGCCCAATATTTGTTCATGAACGCCGCGTCGTTGATGCCGCTCAGTTGGCCCTCGCCGTTCGCCGTCATCTGGTACAGCGTGTACATGGGAATCGCGCCGTAGGCCCGGATGGCCTGCGCGGTGTATGTGAGGTATGCCCCGTCGGGGCTGTTCCAGGTGGGCCAGGCGCCTGCGCCGACGCCCACGAGGTAGGTGTCCACGACGTCCGGGTGAATGTCCTGGATTTTCATCTGATCGATGCTGCTCGAACCGAGCCCGACCAGCACCCGGGCAGGCTTGCCGAGCTTGGTCACCAATGCCGTGGTCGCCGCGATGGGCGAAGCGTCGTTGCCTGTGTTGCCTGTGTTGCCTGTGTTGCCTGCACCCGTGCCGCCACCACTTTGGCTATCGCCACCTTGGCTGACGCCACTACCGCCTTGGCCAGCACTGCTGCCGCCCAAGCCGATCAAACCGGCAAAGCCACTGCCTTGAGTACCTCCGCCTCCGCCACCGCAACTGGACAGGAGCGCCGAAAGCATCAGTGCAGAAACGCACCGTCGGGGAAACATGATCATGAAAAACGTTTTTTTGATTGAAAGAAAACCAGCCGCCGCACGCGGCGCGTGCTTCGCTTCTGGGGATCTGCCGGCGGCTCGAGTCCATCCTCCACATTGAAGGCCGTCGTGAGCCGCCGCCTGGATCGCTTTGCCGGGGATTTGCTGTCGGCACTCATGTCCAACGGCATGTCGCTGGCCCTCGACAGACCCACTCGCCAGCCGTGGCACGAGGTGCACGATCCATGCCCACGTCCCTGCCAGGGAAGAACACGCGAATTGACACGGTAAGTAACACGGAGCGTCGCTCCGGATTCGACGTGCGACAAGTTATGGCCAGTTTTCAGGTCGAGGCCGACAAAAAAAGTCACTGCGGGCGACTGGGGCAGACAACGCTCAGGCCGCGACCGGTGTGCTGATCGAGCACCTACAACTCGAATATCCGAGTCATGGTCACCCACTTCTCCCCTTCGGGCGTCCAAGGCGTAGGCGCCTGAAATTTCCACATCAGCGCCTCCCACGCCCGAATCTTCGGATCGTCCCGCGTCGCAGCCGCCATCGCCTCGGCGTCATACCGCGCGTCGTCCGTCTCCATCAGCATCACCATCCGCGTCCCGAGCCGGTAGATCTCCATGCCCGTCACGCCATGCGCGTACAGATGCGCGCGCACCTCGGGCCAGATGTTGCGGTGATGCGCCTCGTACTCCGCGATGAGCGCTGGGTCTTCTTTCAGATCGAGGGCAAGGCAGTGGCGCATGGGTGTTCTATCCGGGAGTCAATGAAATGAACCGAGAGATCAAGTCAACGCCCGATCCAGATGCGTATACCCCCCATCCACAAACACCCACTGCCCCGTCGTGTGCGATGCCTGTTCGGAGAGCAGGAACACCACGGTGTTCGCAATCTCCTGCGCCGTGGTCATGCGCCGCCCCAGCGGAATCTTGTCGGTGATGGCCGCCAGCTTTCGGTCGGGCTCGTCGAACGCCGATATCCATCGCTGGTACAGCGGCGTCATCACTTCGGCCGGAATCACCGCATTGACGCGCACGCCGTCCTGCGCGAGCGCAGCGGCCCATTCGCGCGTCAATGAAAGCTGTCCGCCCTTGGCTGCGGTATAGCCGCTGGTATTGCCCTGCCCCGTGACCGCGGTCTTCGACGAGATGTTCACGATCGCGCCGCGGCTGGCCTTCAGGTGAGGCAGGCAGTAGTGCGCCATCACGTAGCAGTGGACGAGGTTGCGTTCGAGCGAACGGACGAAGGCCTCGCGCCCCGCCTCCAGCCCCACGCTGTCGTTCACGCCCGCGTTGTTGACCAGACCGTCGATGCGCCCGAACTCCGCAACGGTGCTCTCGATCGCCTTGGCACAGGCTGCTTCCTCCATCAGTTCGAACTGGAGAAATCGCGCCCGCGGCTGCAGCCCACGCAGCTCTTCCTCGAACGACGCCTCGAGCGGATTCTTGCCGCAGATCACCGGCACCGCACCCTCACGCGCGAGCGTGAGCGAGATGGCCGCGCCGATGCCGCTGCCGCCGCCGGTGACGATCACCACCTTGTCTTTCAGATTCAGATCCATGACTGCGCGATGCCTTTCATTTCTTCCATCTACCCGCGAAACCGATAACGCGCGAGCGACTCGGGCTTCATCGTGATCGAGAAGCCCGCTGCCGTCGGTGGCATGTATGCTGCATCGCGGATCACGCAGGGCTCGACGAAATGCTCATGCAGGTGGTCCACATACTCGATCACCCTGCCCTCGCGCGTCCCCGAGATGCACAGGTAGTCGATCATCGACAGGTGCTGCACGTACTCGCACAGGCCCACGCCGCCGGCGTGCGGGCACACGGGCAGCTTGTACTTCGCGGCCATCAGCATCACCGCCAGGATCTCGTTGACGCCGCCGAGCCGGCACGCGTCGATCTGCACCACGTCGATGGCGCCGCGCATGATGAACTGCTTGAACATGATGCGGTTCTGGCACATCTCGCCCGTGGCCACCTTCACCACCGGTGCGATGCTTTCGCGGATCTTGCGATGGCCCTCCACGTCGTCGGGACTCGTTGGCTCCTCGATGAACCATGGCTTCGCAAATGCCAGTTGCCGCACCCAGTCGATGGCTTGGTCGACCTCCCAGACCTGGTTGGCGTCGATCATCAGGTGGCGATCGGGGCCAAGCACTTCGCGCGCCACCCTCAGGCGCCGGATGTCGTCCTGCAGGTCGCGGCCGACCTTGAGCTTGATGTGATCGAAGCCCGCATCGACCGCCTCTTGCGCGAGCCGCCGCAGCTTCTCGTCGGAGTAGCCGAGCCAGCCGGCCGACGTGGTGTAGCAGGGGTAGCCCTCGGCCTGCAGCGTGGCCACACGCTCGGCCTTGCCGACGGCCGCATCGCGCAGCAACGCGAGCGCCTCCTCGGGCGTGATGCAGTCGGTGATGTAGCGAAAGTCGATGCAGCGCACCAGCGCCTCGGGGCTCATGTCCGCCACCAGCTGCCACACCGGCTTGCCTTCGGACTTGGCCCACAGGTCCCACATCGCATTGACCACCGCACCGGTGGCGAGGTGAATGGCCCCTTTGTCGGGACCGATCCATCGCAGTTGGCTGTCGGAGGTGACGTGCCGCCAGAAGCGGCCCATGTCCTCGGCCACCCACTGCAGGTCGAGCCCGACGACCAGGTGGCGCATCGCCTCGATGGCCGCGCAGCAGATCTCGTTGCCGCGGCCGATGGTGAAGGTCAGGCCATGGCCTTCGAGCCCCGGTTGGTCGGTCTCCAGCACGACATACGCCGCGGAGTAATCCGGGTCGGGGTTCATCGCGTCGGAGCCGTCGAGCTGCTGAGAGGTGGGAAAGCGCACGTCCAGGACGCGCATGGATCGGACGATGGTCATGAACAAGTCTTCGTCGAAAGAATCAGTCGTACAGAACCGCAGCGATCTTCGGGTCTGCGATGTTCGTCTTGTCGTACCAGAAGAAGCCCGTGTCGACCACCTTGGGCAGCTTCTCGCCCTTGATCGCCTTCACCGCCATCTCGACGGTCTTGTAGCCCATGCCCACCGGGTTCTGCGTGATGGCGCCGGCCATGCTGCCGTCCATGATGGCGTTCTTCTGCTGCTTGCCGGAGTCGTAGCCGATGATCACGACCTTGCCGTTGCGCTTCATCTCCTTCACGCCGTTGACCACGCCGATGGCGGAGCCCTCGTTGGCGCCGAAGATGCCCTTGAGGTTCGGCGAGGCCTGCAGGATCGACTTGGTGATCTCGGTGGACTTCAGCTGGTCGCCGCCGCCGTACTGCACGCTCACGATCTTGATGTTGGGGTAGGTCGACTTGATGCGGTTGACGAAGCCGTCGCGCCGGTCCACGCCGGTGCGGCTGGTCTGGTCGTGCACCACCAGCGCCACTTCGCCCGACTTGCCGATCATCTCGGCCATCTTGTCGGCCGCGAGCGCCGCGGCGGCCTTGTTGTCGGTCGTGGTGGTGGTCACGGGAATGTCGCTGTCCACACCCGAGTCGAAGGCCACCACGGGAATCTTCGCGGCCTGTGCCTTCTTCAAAAGCGGAATGGCAGCCTGGCTGTCGAGCGCGGCAAAGCCGATGGCCTGCGGCTTCTTCGCGAGCGCGGCGGAGAGCATATCGATCTGCTTGTCGACCATCGCCTCGGTCTCGGGGCCTTCGAAGGTGACCTTCACCTTCAGGTCCTTCGCAGCCTGCTCGGCGCCCGATTTCACGGCCTGCCAGAACTGGTGCTGGAAGCCCTTGGACACGAGCGGGATGTAGATCTCCTGCGTTTGCGCCTGTGCGAACCCCGACAAGCAAATGAGGGCCGCGCCCAGCGTGGTCGTGACTGCTCTTCTCTGGATCATGCAATGTCTCCTGTGGTTGTAGAAATGGGGTCGGTCAATGCCTGCTGCCGCTGCGGCGGCGCAGGATGTCGGCGTACACGGCGAGGATGATGATCACGCCCGTAACCACCGTCTGCCATTCCTGCGCGACCGAGAGAATGCGCAGGCCATTGGTCAGCACGCTCATGATGAAGGCGCCGATGATCGTGCCCACGATGGTGCCGGTGCCGCCGCTGAGCGAGGTGCCGCCGATGACCACCGCAGCGATCGCATCGAGCTCGTAGCCCTGCCCCAGCGCAGGCTGCGCGGAGTTGAGGCGCGAGGCGATCAGCAAACCCGCGATGCCGCAGATGCCGCCGCTCACCGTGTAGACCACGACCTTCCAGAAGTCGGTGTTCACGCCCGACAGGCGCACGGCCTCCTCGTTGCTGCCGAGCGCGAAGGTGTAGCGGCCGAGGATGGTCTTGTTGAGCACGATGCTCGCGGCCACCGCCACCAGGAACAGGATCAGCACCGCATTCGGAATCGGCAGCGAGGGGATGAAATAGCCGATCAGCGAGTCCTGCGAGATCGCCGGGAAGTCCGGCGTGTCGTTGAAGTAGATCGGCTTGGTGCCCGAGATCACGAGCGACAGCCCCTTGAGCAGCATCATCATGCCCAGCGTGGCGATGAAGGGCGGGATCTTGAGCTTGGCGATCAGCACGCCCGAGACGAAGCCGGCCAGCGCGCCGAAGAAGATCGCGGCCGCGATGCCGAGCGCGAGCGGCATGCCCATGTAGGTGAGCACCACGCCGGCCATGACGGCGCAGAAGGTCATCAATGTGCCCACCGAGAGGTCGATGCCCGCGGTGATGATCACGAAGGTGCAGGCGATGGCCAGCACGCCGTTCACCGCGGTTGACTGCAGGATGCTCACGAGGTTGTCGGTCTGCAGGAACTGCGGCGAAGCGAAGCTGAAGAACACCATCAGCGCGATGAGGCTGGCAAAGGCCAGCAGCTTCTGCCGCGTGGCGGGACGAAAGAGCCGTGCCTTCAGCGAGAAGCCGGGCGCGGCAGCGGTGGTGGCGGTGGGGGTCGTCAAAAGGTGTCTCCGATCGTCATGGGGCGGCAGCAGTCTCGCGCCGGGTGGCAAGCTGCATGATCTTTTCCTGCGAGGCTTCGCGCCCCGCCAGTTCGCCGGTGATGCGGCCCTCGCACATCACCAGCACGCGGTGGCTCACGCGCAATATCTCGGGCAGCTCCGAGGAGATGATCACGATGGCCTTGCCCTGCCCGGCCAGCGCATTCAGCAGGCGGTAGATCTCGGCCTTGGCCCCCACGTCGATGCCGCGCGTGGGCTCGTCGAAGAAGAGCACGCTGCAGTCGCGCAGCAGCCACTTGGCGATGACGATCTTCTGCTGGTTGCCGCCCGAGAGCAGCCGCACCTGCTGGCGCACCGAGGGCGTCTTGATGTTGAGCTGCTTCACGTAGCGCTCGCCGGCCGCCTCGATGGCGGCCTGGTCGATGAAGACGCCCATCGACAGGAACTTCTTCATGCTCGGCAGCGCGATGTTGGTTTCCACGTCCATGCCGGTCGCAAGGCCGAAGTGCTTGCGGTCTTCGGAGAGGTAGCCGATGCCGTGCGACACCGCATCTTCGGGCGACTTGATCGACACCCGCTTGCCATGCACGCGCACCTCGCCCGCGTCGATGGGATCGGCGCCGAACACCGCACGCGCGAGCTCGGTGCGGCCCGCGCCCATGAGCCCCGCAAAGCCCAGGATCTCGCCCTTGCGCAGCACGAAGCTCGCATCGCGCACCATCGACCCGCGCGTGATGCCGCGGGCCTCGAGCACGATCTGGTTGCCCGCGGTGTCGGGAAAATCGTTCTCCACCTCGGTGAGCTGGCGCCCCACCATCATGGCGATCAGCGTGTCCATCGGCGTGTCGGCCATCGACACGGTGGCGATGTACTGGCCGTCGCGCATCACGGTCACGCGGTCCGCGATGCGCTTGAGTTCGTCCATCTTGTGCGAGATGTAGACGATGGCCACGCCCTGCGACCTGAGCTGGCCGATGATGCGGAACAGGTCGGCCACCTCTTCGTTGTTCAGCGCGGCGGTGGGTTCGTCCATGATGAGCACGCGCGATTCGAAGGAAAGCGCCTTCGCGATCTCCACCATCTGCTGCTTGGCGACCGTGAGTTCGCCCACGGGCGTGTGCGGGTCGAGCCGCAGGTGCATGCGCTCGAAGATGCGCTTGGCCTCGGCGCGCATCGCATCCTCGTCGATGAAGAGGCCGAAGCGCCCGCGGGGCTCGCGGCCGATGAAGATGTTCTGCGCCGCGCTCAGGTGGTTCATCAGGTTCAGCTCCTGATGGATGATCCCGATGCCCAAGGCTTGGGCCGCGCGCGGGCTCGCAATGTCCACCGGACGACCGTCGAGCGTCACCTCGCCGGAGTCCTTGCTGTAGACGCCTGCAAGCACCTTCATCAGCGTGGACTTGCCCGCGCCGTTCTCGCCCATCAGCGCATGCACCTCGCCGGGCAGCAGGTCGAACTGCGCCTTGTCGAGCGCGCGCACGCCGGCAAAGGATTTGCAGAGGTCGCGGATGGTGACGATGGGTTGCTGCATGCGATGTTCAACCGGTCGGAAGGTCGTAGAAGCGCTGCGCGGTGCCGCGCCAGATTTGCGCCCGCTCGCCGGCCGACAGGCGGCCGATGCAGGCCTCGCTGACCGCGATCCAGCCCGCGTAGTCACCGGCCAGCGTGAGCACCGGCCAGTCGCTGCCCCACATGAGGCGGGCGGGTCCGAAGCTTTCGAGCAATGGCTCCCACACCGGGCGCACGGCCCGCACAAGGGCATCGACGTCGCGATGCATCGCGGGCGGCGACTCGGTCCAGAGGCCCGAGAACTTGCAGCAGACCTGCGGCAATGCGGCGACCTCCGCCATCTGCCTTCGCCATGCCGCGAAGACTTCGCCAGCCTGCGCATCCACGGGCGGCTTGGCCGCATGGTCGATCACGACCGGCAGCTGCGGCCAGTCGCGCAGGAAATGCAGCAGCGGGCCGAGGTGCCGCGGCTTCACCAGCGCATCGAAGCGCAGGCCCAGCCGGACCAGTGCCTGCACCGCAGCGGGATGCGGCCTGCGCGCGATCCAGTCGTCGTCGGGCAGGTCTTGCAGCATCGGCCGCACGCCCTTGAACTTCGGATGCCGCGCCATGCGCTCCAGCGAAGCCACCGCATCGGAAGAACTCAAGTCGACCCAGCCGACCACGCCGCCGATCACCTCGTGGGCCGCGGCGAGTTCGAGCATGAAGTCCGTCTCGGCCTCCGACTCGGCGGCCTGCACCAGCACGGTCCGCTCCACACCGTGGGCGTGCAATGTCGGCGCGAGGTGTTCAGGAAGGAAGTCGCGCACCAGCGGCGCCAGTGCCGGCACGTCGGCGCGCAACCACGTGTAGTCGCCGCGCGCGGGCCGCCAGAAGTGCTGATGCGAGTCGATGCGCTGGATCATGTCTGGTCGCGGGCAGCCTGGAGCCGTCGAACGCCTTGCCTCTCTAGTCCATATACGAACAGAGTATTTACATACGAACTTTCAGCGTCAAGCGCGATCCGTCGGGGCTTACCCGTAGAACGAAACTTGCAAAAAGCAAAGGCTGCTGGTGAAATTCACCAGTGAACAAATCTCTTCAATCCGAAGTCGCGGCCAAGCCTTCCGACGATCCCGACCGCTACCGCGCACCCGCCCTCGACAAGGGCCTGGACATCCTCGAACTGCTGGCCGACCAGCCCGAGGGCCTGACGCGCGGCGAGATCGTGAAGGCGCTGGAGCGCGGCCCGAGCGAGATCTATCGCATGCTCGAACGTCTGGTGGCGCGGCGGTACGTGCTGCGTTCGCTGGCGGGCGACCGCTACAGCCTGAGCCTGAAGATGTTCGACCTCGCGCACCGCTACCCGCCGAACCACCGGCTGGTCACGCAGGCGCTGCCGGTGATGGACCGTTATGCCAAGGAGGCCGAGCAGGCCTGCCACCTCGGCGTGTACGACCGCGGCAATGTGCAGATCGTGGCACAGGTCAACAGCCCGGCCGCCAGCAGCATGACGGTGCGCCCCGGCACGCGCGTGAATCTGCTCGACACCGGCTCGGGCCAGGTGCTGCTGGCCTGCGAATCCGACGCGCGGCGCAAGCAGATGCTGGCCGAGCACGTCGCGCTCGACGGCGAGGTGCAGATCCCGCCCGACGAACTCGAGCACATGCTCGAAGCAGTGCGCGCCACGGGCTACCGGCAGCGCGAGAGCCTGCAGTACTTCGGCGTGATCGACATCTCGTGCCCGATCCTCGGGCCGCACGGCCATGCGCTGGCGGTGCTCACCACGCCGTACATCCGGCGCATCGACCGCCACGCGATTCCATCGCTGGACCGCGCACGCGAGCTGATGCTGCAGGCAGCGCGTGATCTGTCGCTGGTGGCGGGCTGACTGCCGGCACCAGCAAGTTGGTTGGTTGACGGTTTCGTTTCTTTCGGGGCGCGTGCTCTCGTGCCGGCCGATCAACCGCTGCGCTGAGCGATCACGCCGATGGGGTGCCTTGCGCAGCGAAATAAAGGAGGAGGCCTGCGGCCCTAGGCCGCGCCGGGGGACATTCGCGGAGCAAGGTACCCCGTCGGCGTGAGCGCGCCCCGAACCCCAGTCCTGCCTTCAAAGCACCCAACCGCCGCTCAGTCGGCGTAGACGCCCGCAGCCTTGATGATCGGACTCCACTTGGCGATTTCCGCCGCCACGAACTTCCTGTGGCCCTCGGGTTCGATGCGGCCGTCGGTGGCCACCACGGCACCGAGCGCTTCTTCGCGCTTGATGAAGTCGGGATCTTTCAGCGCGGTCTTCAGCGCATCGCCGAGTTTCTTCAGCACCGGCGCCGGCGTGCCCTTGGGGGCATACAGGCCGTGCCAGATCGTCACCTGGAAGTTCTTCAGCCCCGCTTCGTCCAGCGTGGGCAGGTCCTTCAGCAGCGGCATCGTGAGTCGCCTGGGCGTGGTCACCGCATAGGCCTTGACCTTCTTCGCCTCGATCTGCGGCGAGGTGTTGGTGGTCTGGTCGCACAGCAGGTCGATCTGGCCGCCGATGAGGTCGGTGATGGCCGGCGCCGTGCCCTTGTAGGGCACGGGCGTCATCTCGGTCTTCGTCGCGCTCTGGTAGAGCAGGCCGCACAGGTGCGAGGCCGAGCCGATGCCCGCGTTGCCGATGTTGATCCGGCCCTTGTTGGCCGCGATCCAGCCCGTGAGTTCGCTGTAGTTGTTGGCCGGCAGGCTGGGCTTGGCGATCAACGTCATCGGCACGTCGTTGACGATGCCGAGGTACTCGAAATCGGTCTCGACCTTGAACGGCACATTGCGCACCAGCGTCGGCACGGTCGCCATCGCGATGTGGTTCAGCAGCAGCGTATAGCCGTCGGGGTTGGCACGCGCCACCTTGGCCGCGCCGATGGAACTGCCCGCGCCGGGCACGTTGTCGATGATCACGCTCGCGCCGCCCAGCGGCTTGCGCAGCGCTTCGGCCAGGTCGCGCGCCACGCGATCGGTCGGGCCGCCCGCGGCAAAAGGTACGACGATGGTCACGGGCTTGCCGGCGGGAAAGTCCTGCGCATGCGCACCAACGGCCACGGCCATCGCCGCAAGGGCGAACAATTTTTTCATGAGATCTCCGTCAAGGTTGGAAAAAGAAGGAATCAGGGGGTGCGTGAAGGCACGCGGCTCTCGAGCGTGGGTGGTTGCCACTCGGGCTTGATGTGGCAGCCGTTCTTGCCGTCGGTGTCGTAGCGCGGCGCCAGCGACGCGCAGCGTTGCGCAAGGCTCTGGGGCGTGGGCTTCTCGCCCTTGTCGATCCAGTCGAGCAGCGCGGCGAAGAGCGCGGGGTATTCCGAATCGCTCAGGTAGCTGTGCTCGCGCTCGGCACTGAAGCTCTGCACCAGGTTGCCGCCGGTGCCGGCGGCGTCGCGGATGCGCCGGTACGAATCTTCCAGCTCGACGAACGCGGTCGGGTCGTCGATGGCATGCAGCCCCACCGTGGGCAATGACGTGCGGCCGGTGGGCTGGCTGTCCGTGGCCAGTGCGCCCTTGGCCTGCGGATCGGCCGCATAGCGCAGCACGCCGGCATTGAGCGCCGCATCGTCGGCCGAGCCCTGGTAGGCCACGCCGATGTTGCCGAAGGGGTTGCGGCCGCCCAGGCGCTTCTGCACCAGGTCCTGGAACAGCCAGGTCGCCCAGTTCAGGTGGCCGAGCAGCGAACGCTCCTGGATCTTCACGACCGACAGGATGGTCTTGAGCCGCGCCGCCTGTTCGGGCGTGCGCTGTGCCGCCGGCATGCCGACGCCGGTGCACGCCTTCACGCGCTCGGCGAGTTCCGCGCGCGTGAGTTTCGAATCCATCGGCAGGCCCATCCACAGCGGGTACTGCGGTTCGTCGGGCCGCGGATGGTTGCGGCAGACGTACTGGTAGACCACGCGCAGGTCGAGCCGGAAGTCGTAGGCGCTGTTGCCGCCGCCGAGCACGCCGCTCGTGAGCAGCAGGCCGTCGTACGGGCTTTTCGTTTCACCTACCGGCGCATGCAGCTCCGCCGCCTTCGCCGCCACGCCCGCACCGTAGCTCTGCCCGTGCAGCAGCGTGCGGCGCGGCTGGCCGAAGTGGCGCACGAAGATCTGGCGCAGGCGCTCCGTGTCTTCGGCCGCCATCGTCACGCCGTAGCCGCCGCGCCGGTAGGTGGAGCCGGCCCAGGCGTAGCCGGCCTTCACGGTGACGGCCCAGCGCTTCAGGTCTTCCTCGCTGCGCGCCAGCTTGGGCGGCCCGGTCTCGGGGCCGCCGTGGGCGTGCATCACGAGCACGCGGTTCCAGTCCTTCGGGATGGCGATCCAGTAGAGCGCGCCTGTGCCGTCCTCACCGGTGTAGCAGCGCGCGGCCTCGGGCACGGGTGACGGACAGGCCGTGGCCTTCGGCGCTGCGGGCGCCGCATGCGCGGACAGCAGCGGCGCCATGCCGAGCATTGCGAATGCAGCCAGACTGGACAGTTGTTTTTTCAATGGCGTACTCCGAGTTCCAGCGCCGCGTTCGCTCCTGCCGTGGAAATGAAACCGAGGACGCCGCTGTTGAAGATGAAATTGCCCGGCCGGCCCGCATCGGCCTGCGCCACGCCGAGCACCGGTGTGTCGTAGCTCAGGGCCGCGGCCGCACCGCCGAGATTGAAGCTGCTGCCCGCCACCGTGGCCTCGCGGCTCTCGCCCTTCACGCTGGCCACAGCGTAGCTCCCATCGGCCGCGCCCGACACCAGGCTCTGCTGCGGTCCGAACATCCGCAGGCCCGCATTGGCCGCCGACTCGCGCACCAGGTGCAGCGGCACGGCCGTGCCGTTGACCAGCCCGATCACCATCGAACCGGTGAGCGTGCCGCCGGTGGTGACGGCGCCGCCCGTCGGCAAGGTGGTGCGCAGGTCGAAGGCGCCGCGGGTCGCGTTGTAGGTGATGTAGCCCTTCTCGGTCTGGGTGCATGCGGCGTCGTAGGTCATGAAGCTGCCTGTGACCGGATCGCGGCAGTACTGGAAGGTGCCCGCATTGCGCAGCCGCACCGACGACGCATGCGCCGCCGTGCCGCCCGTGCCCTGCTGCACGCCCACCGCATTGAAGATGTTCGCCACCGGGTTGAACACCGTGGGCGTCGCCGAGTTGTCGAAGGTGTTCTGGAAGGCCAGCAAGGGCGCGAAGCCGCCGCCACTCGGTGCGTTCACACCGCCCAGCAGCACGCCGCCCGGCGCGAAGCTGAAGACCGCCCCGCTCTCCGCGCTCGCATAGCTGCAGTTGCCCTGCGCCACCAGCGAGCCGGTGCGCTGCGTACCGGCCGTGCGCTGCAGGCTGGCATCGATGGTCACGGTGTAGGTCATGGCGGCGGGAGCTATCTGCACGCGGAGTTCCTCGCCGAAGCTGTTGCCGCCCCGGTAGCTCGTGACAGCGGCCGGCAGGTTCGGGCAGGCCAGCGGGTCGCCGACCTCGGTCACGCAGCTGTAGTTGACGGCCGCATCGAGGCTGCCGCTGCCGCGGTACTTGGGCCAGGACGGAAACTGGCACAGCGGGCGCGTGCGGCCGTAGGTGCCGGCCACCGCGTCCACCGCCACGCCGGTGGCGGGCGCGAGGCCGCCCTCGACCCAGCCTTCGAGCGCCGCCAGCGAATCCCAGTTGGGAATGAAGCTGCCGGTGCCGTGGCCCATGCCGGGCACGGTGTAGAAGCGCACGCTCTGGTCCACCGCCGACTGGCCCACGGTGGCGATGAGCTGCCTGTAGTAGTCGATGGTCGAGTTGGGGCTGATCACCTCGTCGGCCAGGCCGTGCAGCATGATGAGCCGGCCGCCGTGCGCGAAGAACGGCGCGAGGTTCGGGTTGGTCGCGTCGGTGAGATTCGACACCTCGGTCACCCGCGCGGCATAGCCGGCGGGGGCCAGCGGATCGAAGGTCAGCGTGTCGAAGTCCGCGATGCGCGTGACGAAATACTTCACCCACTGGTCGCCGGTGACGTACATGTTGGCGTCGGCCGATGTGGCCGGGTTGGCCGGCACCTTGCGCGTGCCGAGGTCGCGCGTGGTGTAGGGCCCCGCCACGAGCGCACCTTCGAGGATGTTGTAGCCGCCCGCGCGCTTCACGCCGTTGGCGAGCGAGTAGGTCGCGAAGTCCAGCGGCGATTCGATGGTGCGCACCGTGGCGATCTGTGCGTCCGACAGGCAGGTGTCGCCCGTGTCCGCACCGCCGCTGCAGCGCAGCGAAGCCAGGATCTGCGCATTGAGCAGCCGGCAGCTTTCCACGTTGCTCACGATGCTGTCGGCCGCGCCGTCGAGTTTGTCGCAGGCCTGCATCGCGGCCTTCTGCACCAGCAGCGTCTTGGCCACGTTCATCCAGCCCTCGCCGCCGTTGTTGTAGAGCGCGCGGCCCACGGCCACGTTCGACAGGCGCGTGCCGGTGTAGTTGAGCGCGGGCTCGTTGGCGATCACGCCGTCGTAGTCCTCCGGCCAGCGCTGGATGTAGCTGAGCGCATCGCGCCCGCCGGTCGAGGTGCCGAGGAAGTAGGCGTGCTTGGGCTTGGTAGCGTAGCGCGCGAGCACCAGCGCCTGCGCCACGTCGCGCGTCTTCTTGAGCGACTGGCCGCCGTAGTTGGCCAACTGCTCGTCGTTGGCCGCAAAGCGCCCGTCGGTGATGCTGCTCGACTGGTGGCCCGAGTCGTCGCCGTAGGTCGCATAGCCGAGCGCGAGCGGCGCGGGCTTGCCGGCGGGGCCGAAGCGGATGACCTCGGTGCCGTCGATCAGCACGCCGTCGAAGCCGCCGCCGCCGAAGTGGATGGTCTTCTGGTTCCACTTCTCGGGCAGGTTGACGGCGAAATTGATGGCCTGCGAAGCGGGGGCTACCGGCTGGATGGTGCCGCGCACGCGGCAGTAGTCGCCCAGCTGGCCGCCGGTCACGGCCGTGGCGCTGGTGACGGTGGCACCCTGCGTGGGCAAGCTGATGAGCGAAGCGGGCAGGCTCTTGCCGGCAAGGTCTGCGCAGGCCACCAGCGGCTGCACGGGCAGGGGTGGCAGGTTGTCGGGCGGATCGGCGTCGGGCGGGCCGCCGCCATCGCTCGATGGCGGGGTGGTCGACACGATCGGGAAGAAGCCGGCGCCGGTGCCGCTCCCTCCTCCTCCACCGCCGCCACAGGCGGCCAGAACCAGCGAAATGCCGATCGCGGGAGCGAACGAACGGCAGGCACGAAGGGCGACATCGATCATCGAGAGGGGGCGCTGTGTGCGCATGGACTTGTCTCCGGCATGCGGCCTCGGTGGACCGCTTTTTTGAATGGGCGGCCGGACGATAGGTGCACGGGTGACCTTGGGTCAAATAAAATAAAGAGGCACTTGCTATATAAAAAAAGTATGGAGATAAGACCGCTTCGCTACTTCGTGGCCGTCGCCGAGACCGGCCACATGACGCGGGCCGCCGAGCAGCTGGGCATCCAGCAGCCGCCGTTGAGCCTGGCGATCAAGGCGCTCGAGCGCGAGCTGGGCGTGCTGCTGTTCCGGCGCCATCCGCGCGGCGTGGCGCTCACCGATGCGGGCCGGTTGTTCCAGGTCGAAGCCCTTCGCATGCTGCAGGACATGGAAGCCATGAAGCAGCGCATGACGCGCGTGGCGAGCGGCCAGGCCGGCACGCTCGCGGTCGGCTTCACCAGCTCGGCGGCGGCACACCGCTTCGTGCCCGAGGCGCTGCGCGCCTTCCGCCGCGAGCACCCGGGCGTGGAGCTGCAACTGCGCGAGAACAACGCGGCCGAGCTGACCGAGGCGCTGGCCGCCGGCCGCCTGCATTGCGGCCTGCTGCGGGTGCCGGTGGCGCGGCCCGAGAACCTGCTGTTCGAGACGCTGCTGCGCGAGCCGGTGCTGGTCGCCATGCCCAGCGATCACCGCTTTGCCCTCGCGCGCAACAAGGCCTCGCGCCCCCTGACGCTCGCGCGGCTGTGCGAGGAAGGCATCATCCTCGTGCGCCGTCCGGGCGCGCCCGGCCTCTATGCCGAACTGCTGGCGCTGTGCCACGCCAAGGGCCTGCGCCCGCGCGTGGTGGCCGAGGTGGACCGCATGATGACCAACCTGAACCTCGTGGCCGCGGGTGTCGG
Organism: Variovorax sp. P4_B10; assembly: GCF_056402375.1. Lineage (NCBI taxonomy): Bacteria > Pseudomonadati > Pseudomonadota > Betaproteobacteria > Burkholderiales > Comamonadaceae > Variovorax > Variovorax sp. P4_B10. The sequence goes on from NZ_JBFUHN010000019.1 coordinate 83,202, forward strand.
CCTGTCGGTGGTGCCGGCCTCGATGACCGGCGTGCACGCGCATGCCATCGCCTACGCCCGGCTCGCCGACGGCGGCCAGCTCGACGCACCGCTCACGCTGGTGTCGCGCCTGGAAGAAGACAACCTGCCCGCGCAGTACTTCGCCGCGCTGCTGCGCAGGCTGGCGCACGAGAACCCGGGGTCATGAGCCTTCTGCTTCGACGCCGCCACCTCCTGCACCGCGCCGGCACGGTGCTCGCCGCGGCATGCGCCGTGCCGCGCCTGGCATGGGCCRCAACGGCGCCCTGGCCGAACCGCCCGGTGCGCCTGATCGTGGTCTATCCGCCGGGTGGCGTGAGCGACGGCATGGCCCGCGTGCTGGCCGAGCCGCTCTCGCAATCGCTGGGCGTGCCGGTGCTGATCGAGAACCGCGCCGGCGCGGGCGGCAGCATCGGCATGGACGCGCTCGCGCGCGCCACGCCCGACGGCTGCACGCTGGCCTTCTCCGCCATCAGCCCGATCACGCTGCATCCGTTGATCGCGCGCGTTCCCTACGACCCGCTGCGCGCCTTCGCGCCGGTGGCGAGCGTGATGCGCACGCCGGTGCTGGTGGCCGGCACGCCGGCCTTTGCGGGCCGCAGCTTCGACGAGCTGATCGCGCTCGCACGCAGCCAACCCGGCGCGGTGCGCTGGGCCACGTCGGGCGTGGCCACCGTCGGCCACATGGTGCTGGCGCAGGTGCGCATGCAAAGCCGCACCGACATCACGCACATCCCCTATGCCGGCGGCGGCCCGCAGCTCAACGATGCACTCGGCGGGCAGTTCGAGGTGCTGTCGACCAACGTCGCGGCGCAGCAGCTGCAGTACATCGAGGGCGGGCGCTTCCAGGCGCTGGCGGTGGGCGCGCCGGCACGCATCGAGGCGCTGCCCACGGTGCCGACGCTCACGGAGCTGGGCTACGAGAAGGCGAACCGCGATTCGCTCTTCGGTATCTTCGCTCCGGCACGCACGCCCGCGGCGGTGGTGCAGCGCCTGAATGCGGAAATCAACCGCGTGCTGCGCGGCGACACCGTGCGCGCGCGGCTGCGCGGCGCGTACAACCTCCCGGCCGGCGGGAGCATCGAGGACTTCGCGCACGAGATCGCCATCGACCGGCGTCGCAACCGCGCGCTGGTGGCAGGGGACCGGTCGCAATTCGACTGATCGCTCGAATCAGCCTTCCGCGATCCAGAGGCGGGGATAGTCGCGCACGAAGCCGTCCGCCGTGACCTTCAACACCCCCTCGTAGTCGAAGCGCTTCGCCTCATAGGCGTATTCGCTCTCGCTGCGCCGCTCGTAGCGCTGCATCAGCTCGCTCAGCACGCCGCCGCCGTCGAGGTCGACCCAGGCCGCCGGCGCATCGGCCCCCTCGCCTTTCGCAAGATGGAGCCGCCGCAGTTGCAGCAGGTTGGTGGCGGGCGTGAAGCCCAGGTCGAGGTCCACGCAGTGCGACAGGTCGGACACGGCCTCGTCGTTGAGCTTCCAGCGGCCGTGCGCGTCGCGCGCGATCGACAGGTCGACGGCCGAATCGCCGAGCCAGCCGCGCACCGTGCCCCATTGGGTATGCCAGTGCAGGTCGCAGCGCACGCGGTAGTGCAGCTGGGCGATGCGGCCGTTTTCCTGCCGGAACACGGCGGCGCCATCGAGCTGCCAGGCGCTGGCATTGCGCTCGAGCCGGCAGGCGTCGTGGCCCGGTGCATCGAGCCTGCGCCAGAGAATGGAAGCAACGGTCTGCATGGCGCGGATGATGGCACCGGCACGCCGCGGTGCGCAAGCGGCATCGCGCAAAATGCCCCGCATGATGAAAGCCTTTTCCACGGTGCTCACGGTGCTCACGGCGCTGGCCGCGCTCCTCGCCGTCCTGACAAGCGGCGCCAGCCACGCGGCGGCCGCGCTGAAGGACGGCGACATCGTCTTCCACACTTCGCGCTCGGCCCAGAGCGTGGCGGTGCAGCGCGCCACCGGCTCGCGCTACAGCCACATGGGCGTCGTGCTGCTGCAGGGCGGCAAGCCCTATGTGTTCGAGGCGGTCTCGACCGTGCGCTACACGCCGCTCGCGCAATGGACGGCGCGCGGCAACGGCGGGCACTACGTGGTGAAGCGGCTGCGCGATGCCGACAGGCTGCTGACACCCGGCGCCGTGGCCCGCCTGCACGCCCGCACCTCGGACTTCACGGGCCGGCCCTACGACCTGACCTTCGAATGGTCGGACGGGCGCATCTACTGCTCCGAGCTCGTGTGGAAGCTCTACCAGCGCGCGTTGGGCGTGCGCATTGGCGAGCTGCAGAAGATCCGCGAGTTCAACCTGGGCGACCCCGCGGTGCGCGCCAAGATGCGCGAGCGCTACGGCGACAAGGTGCCGATGGACGAGCCGGTGATCTCGCCGGTGGCGATGTTCGACTCGCCGCTGCTCGTGACCGTCGAGAGCCGCTGATGGCCTCTCCACGTATTTGGGAGCCACGTCGGGTGCTGATGTTCAGGGCGCAATCACGCCGACGGGGTACCTTGCTCCGCGAATGTCCCCCGGCGCGGCCTAGGGCCGCAGGCCTCCTCCTTTATTTCGCTGCGCAAGGCACCCCATCG